>CBDTZA010000360.1:0-2919 GCA_965364785.1 uncultured Roseovarius sp.
GGTGAGACGATGAAGCTGCTGATTTCGGCCAAACCCTCGGGGCCGGTGATCCAGCCGATGAAGAACGCCCCGACCAGCAGCACGATCGAGCCATTGAGCAGGATTTCGCGCCAGAGCGTGGCATCCATGCGCCCCGACCCCTCACCGCGCGAGACAAGCCAGAGGGCCGAGAGGATCGCCGGGGCCTCCATCGCGGCGGCGACGGCGACCATATAGCCCTCGGCGACGATGCCCTGGCTTTCCAGCACAGAGGTGGCGGCGACAAAGGTCACGATAGAGATCGAGCCGTAGTGACCGGCGACTGCGGCGGCATTGAGCCGGTCCATCCCCGACATCAGCCGCAATAGGGCAAAGGCGAGGAGGGGGAGAAGCGCCGAGAGGGCGATGCCGGCCAGCAGGGCCGCGCCAAGGTGCAGGTCGACGCCATGATCCGAGACGCTGACCCCGCCTTTGAAGCCGATGGCGAAGAGGAGGTAGATCGAGAGCGCCTTGGCCGCGGCCTCGGGGATGGAGAGGTCAGAGCGCGCGAGCGCGGCGGCGAGGCCAAGGGCGAAGGACAACACGATAGGGGACAGGAGGTTGTCGGCGGCGAGGCTGAGGCTTTCATACATGAGCGGTTCTGTCCCCGGTTTTCGGTTTTACGGCATATAGGGCGTGATTTGGCGGGATGCAGCCCCCTGATGCGAGAAATATTTGGACGGGTGTTAAGTGCCGCACTGTTGACGCCTCCGGCGGGAGTGGTTTGGGAACGGTGAACGGGTTTCAGGGTCTTGTAATTCGTGGGCTCTGCGCGCGATTTGGTTAATAAAGCGTAATGATAACGGTCGGTTGCGTGGAGCGACGTGCCGCTAACATCTTGACTTTGCGAACGGTTTCGCGTATAGGTTGTGACATGCTGGACGAGATGGGCAAGCGGCCCCGGGGGTGACCCCGGCGGCCGTTTTTTTGTGTCGCATATACGGAGGGGACCCTGACAGCATGGCAATCACATGAGGCAAGAGCACGCATGGTTTTGATTACCCCCGAAGAGGGGCCTACGGGCCTTACGACCTCGATCAATGCGCTGGAACGTCAATTGGCGGATATGCGCGATGAACTGGAGGATTTGTACCTGAAAATCAGGGCTGGGAACCTGGATGAACTGAAAAACGCAACCAAAGCCACCGGCGAAATCCGCCAATGGCTGAAGATCGCGATAGAAGCGGAGGCGCAACTTGAAAAACGTAAAAAACAAGACCGAGGCATCGTCAACGATTATGCCCTCGATTTCGACGACGCACGGGCTCAGATCGGGTGCCGCCTGGATCGTCTCAGAAGGGCAAGATGCTCAGGACCAATTCCTCGATGCCCTAAGTGACGGAGAACTTATGGCGCTGCCTTATCTGTTCGAGTTCTGGGCGTTGGATCATCAGCTTGCCCCCGAAGGGGACTGGCGCGCTTGGGTGATCATGGGCGGGCGCGGGGCGGGCAAGACCCGTGCCGGGGCGGAATGGGTGCGCGCGCAGGTCGAAGGCGCGCGGCCCTTGGATAAGGGACGGTGTCAGCGCCTCGCGTTGATTGGTGAAACGATTGATCAGGTGCGCGAGGTTATGGTGTTCGGCGAAAGCGGCATCATGGCCTGTTCGCCGCCCGACCGCCGCCCCGAATGGCAGGCGACGCGCAAGCGGCTTATCTGGCCCAATGGGGCCACGGCGCAGGTGTTTTCGGCGCATGACCCCGAGGGGCTTCGGGGGCCGCAGTTTGACGGCGCCTGGGTGGATGAACTGGCCAAGTGGAAGAAGGCCAGAGAGACCTGGGATATGCTTCAGTTCGGGATGCGGCTGGGGGATGATCCGAGGGTCTGTGTCACCACCACGCCGCGCAATGTGGGGGTGTTGAAAGAGCTGTTGGCATCGCCAAGCACGGTGGTGACAAGTGCGCCGACCGAGGCCAACCGCGCCTATCTTGCCGAGAGTTTTCTTGACGAGGTGCGCGCGCGCTATGCGGGTACGAGGCTTGGGCGACAAGAGCTTGACGGTGTTCTGGTGGACGAGGCTGAAGATGCGCTCTGGACCTCTGGAATGCTGGAGACGGCACGCGTTGATCAGGTGCCCGAACTTGACCGGGTGGTCGTGGCGGTTGATCCGCCCGTGACCGGGCATAGTGGGTCGGATGAATGCGGGATCGTGGTGGTTGGCGCGGTGACACGCGGGCCGGTGCAGGATTGGCGGGCCTATGTTCTTGCCGATTGCAGCATCAGCGCGGCCAGCCCCACGCGGTGGGCCAATGCGGCCATTCGCGCGATGGAGCAATGGGGGGCAGAACGGCTTGTGGCCGAGGTTAATCAGGGCGGCGACATGGTCGAGCAGGTGATCCGGCAGGTCGATCCGCTGGTGCCGTTCCGCAAGGTGCATGCCAGCCGCGGCAAGGTCGCGCGCGCCGAGCCTGTGGCGGCGCTATATGAGCAGGGGCGCATCTTTCATCTGCGCGGACTGAGCGAGCTTGAGGATCAGATGTGTGCGATGACGACGCGCGGATATGAAGGCAAAGGCAGCCCCGACCGCGTGGATGCGCTTGTCTGGGCGATCAGTGATCTGATTCTCGAACCCGCCGCCAAATGGCGTAATCCGAGCGTGCGGGTGGTGTGAAAACAGCACGGGGACGCGGCCTCGGAGATTGATTGGGTCAGTTCTGGCGCGGCGGCTGAAAGGTCGCCGCGCTTTTGCATTGGGGGCTCACGGGGTGCCGCAGGGGTCATTGTGATGGGCGGCGCGCGGTGTGGTTTACTTTCTTTAAACCTTTGAGCGTCTGATGGCGTCAAGCGGGCAATGAGCCCAATGGATGCAGGACCAAGGAGAACGCGTGATGATATTGGACTTCTTCCGGCAGGGCAGTGCAGAGCGGGCGGCGCCCGAGCAGAAAGCCAGCGCCACGGGGCGG
>CBDTZA010000361.1:0-2894 GCA_965364785.1 uncultured Roseovarius sp.
ATGCCATCGCACAGGCGGGCCCAGAGGTTGGGCTTGAGGAGTTACAGCGCATGGTGCGGGTTCTGTCACCGCTCAAACGGTTGACAACCACCTTCCGGTTCGAACCGGGATCGGTCCGGCTTGATGCGCAATCGCGATCGAATGTAGAGCAACTGGCCCGCTCGCTTGAGCTTGGGCTTTACGATGCGCGGCGGCTGGTTTTTGTGGGGTTCAGCGATGGGGATGGGGCAGCAGGCGCCAACCGGGACATTGCCATGCGCCGCGCCGAGACCGTGCAGCGCGCAGTGACCCGAGCCGCCGAGACCGCCAACCTCAATCGCATCGCGGTCGAAATCGACGCCTTTGGCGAGACGATGCCGATGGCCTGCGACGATACGGCCTGGGGGCGACAGGTAAATCGCCGGGTCGAGGTTTGGGTGCGTTAATGCGCGAGACCGGCGCGCAAGGGCCGGAAAGCGTCACAGGTGGCCTTCCGAGCGAAAGCTGATTTCGCAGGATTTCCCGATGATGATGTGGTCATGCAAGGTGATACCCATGGTCGCCGCTGCCACCTCGATCTGATGGGTCATGTCGATATCCGCTTGCGAGGGCGTGGGATCGCCTGAGGGGTGATTGTGCACCAGGATTAGCGCGCTGGCATTCAGCTGAAGCGCGCGTTTCACCACCTCGCGCGGATAGACCGGGACGTGATCAACCGTGCCTTGGGCCTGTTCTTCGTCGGCAATCAGGATGTTCTTTCGGTCCAGAAAAAACACCCTGAATTGTTCAGTTTCGCGATGCGCCATGGTGGTGTGGCAATAATCCAGAAGCGCATCCCAGGATGAGATGACCTGTCGACGCAAGACCTTGGCCCGCGATAGACGATGGGCGGCGGCCTCGATGATCTTGATCTCGGTGATCACCGCCTCGCCCACGCCGGACAGGTCAGAGAGCTGATCCGGAGTGGCCGAGAGAACACCGTTGAAATCGCCAAAACTCTCAATGAGCAGATGCGCAAGCGGTTTGACATCCCGGCGCGGGATCGCGCGAAAAAGCACCAGTTCCAGAAGCTCGTAATCGGGCATCGCCTGCGCGCCGCCGCTCAGAAAGCGCGCGCGCAGTCGTTGACGGTGATCACGGATATAAGAGGGCTGTTTTCCGGGGGCAAGCGGCGCGGCCTCAATGGCTTCGTCGCCGACAAAAAGCGGCAGGGGCATTTCGGAAAAGGCGCGTGGATCACTCATGCCAAAACTCTGCCCGATCAGGGTTAGCGAATGGTTAATCCCCGTGTAGCGGAGTGAGCAAAAAGAAAAAGGTGCGCCCGCAAGCGCACCTTTTCAGGATCGTTCTGTCTGTCGGCGTCTCAGCTTTTCATCGAGTCCCAAAAGTTTTTAACCGACGAAAAGAAGCTTTTGCTTTCGGGGTTGTTGTCTTCCGACAAGGCCTCGAATTCGCGCAGCAGCTCTCTTTGTTTGCTGGTCAGGTTCACGGGCGTTTCAACGGCAAGTTCAATGAACATATCGCCGTTGCTACCCCCACGAAGCGCAGGCATGCCCTTGCTGCGCAGACGCATCTGGCGGCCGGATTGGCTTCCGGCCGGGATCTTCACCCGGCTGCGACCACCGTCGATGGTCGGCACCTCGATATCGCCCCCAAGAGCGGCCTTGATGACCGACACCGGCACACGGCAGAACAGGTTCATTTCCTCGCGCTCAAACAGGTCATGTTTGGCGACATCAATGAAGATGTACAAATCCCCTGCGGGACCACCCCGCATGCCCGCCTCGCCTTCGCCCGCAAGACGGATGCGGGTGCCGGTTTCAACGCCCGCAGGAATGTTGACGCTAAGCGCGCGTTCTTTCTGTGTGCGGCCTTGCCCCTGACAGGATTTACAGGGGTTCTTGATGATCTGACCTAAGCCACCGCAGGTAGGGCAGGTGCGCTCAACCGTGAAGAAACCCTGTTGCGCGCGGACCTTTCCCATGCCCGAACAGGTGGGGCAAGTGGTGGGATCGCCGCCACCCTCTGCGCCAGAGCCGCTACAGGCCTCACAGGCAACCGCGGTGGGCACCTTGATGGTCTTTTGCAGGCCAGAATGGGCATCTTCCAGGGTGACGCGCAGATTATAGCGCAGGTCAGACCCGCGTGCGGCCCGCTGACGGCCACCGCCGGGACGCCCGCCTGCCCCCATGAAATCACCAAAGAGGTCGTCGAATACGTCGGAAAAGGCGCTGGCAAAATCGCCTTGGCCGCCGCCCATGCCACCGCCGGGACGCCCGCCACCCATACCGCCTTCAAAGGCGGCGTGACCGAACCGGTCATAGGCCGCTTTCTTGTCGGGATCTTTCAGGGCATCATAGGCTTCGCCCGCTTCCTTGAACTGGCGTTCAGAGTCGGGATTGTCGGAATTGCGATCGGGGTGAAGCTCTTTGGCCTTTATGCGATAAGCCTTCTTGATCTCTTCCGCCGAGGCGCCCTTGGATAGCCCAAGCACTTCGTAATAGTCACGTTTGGCCATCGGGGATCTCCTTTTGACGGATTATCAGGGGGCGGTCCGACATTTTGCCAAACCGCCCCTGATCAATCCTTAACGTGCCTTAGGCGCGTTTGTTGTCGTCGAGATCCTCGAAATCGGCGTCGAGGATATCATCTTCGCCGGCACCGGCACGATCCGCTGCGGCGGGTTCGCCATCGGCCTCTTCCTGGCCCGACTTATAGATCGCCTCGCCAAGTTTCATTGCCGCTTCGGTGACATTCTGGATGCCGGACTTGATCTTGCCAGCATCTTCGCCTTCCAGCTCGTCCTTGAGCGCCGCAATGGCCAACTCGATTGCCTCGATCGTGGTCGGATCTACCTTGTCGGCATGCTCTTCCATCGACTTTTCGGTCGAGTCGATCAGGCTTTCGGCCTGGTT
>CBDTZA010000362.1:0-2891 GCA_965364785.1 uncultured Roseovarius sp.
TCGACGGGTTCTCTGATTTGCGGGTGATCTTATCGACCTCGTCAATATAGACGATACCACGTTGCGCGCGCTCTACATTATATTCGCTAGACTGCAAAAGCTTGAGGATGATGTTTTCCACATCCTCGCCCACATAGCCCGCTTCGGTCAGCGTGGTGGCGTCAGCCATGGTAAAGGGCACATCAAGAATGCGCGCAAGTGTCTGTGCCAGAAGGGTTTTACCACAGCCCGTCGGTCCGATCAGCAGGATGTTGGACTTCGACAGTTCAATATCGCTTTTGCCGGAATTGTTCAGACGCTTGTAATGGTTATGCACCGCGACCGACAACACGCGCTTGGCGGTGGCTTGTCCGATCACATAATCATCAAGCACCTTGCAGATGTCACGCGGTGCAGGCACGCCCTCGCTTGATTTCAAGCCCGCACTTTTGGTTTCCTCACGGATGATATCCATGCACAGCTCGACGCATTCATCACAGATGAACACGGTCGGCCCCGCAATCAGCTTGCGCACCTCATGCTGGCTTTTGCCGCAAAAGCTGCAATAGAGGGTGTTCTTGCTGTCGCCGCCTGAATTATTCGCCATAACGTACCTTTCGGGCCCTGCGCCGCCGTCTGTCTTCTGGCCATTTCTGACCGGGTGTTCAAGTGTCTCACCTGCCAGCTTAAGTCAGGCAGAAAAGCACCACAATCGCAAAAACACCCGACCCCGTGAGGGGCCGGGCTTATCCGTTATTTCGCCTCGTCATCGCCCTTGGCGCGATTCTCGACGATCTCATCGATAAGACCCCAGGCCTTGGCATCCTCTGGCGACATGAAATTGTCGCGCTCAAGCGCCTCTTCGACCTTCTTCAGGGTCTTGCCGGTGTGCTTCACATAAATTTCGTTCAGCCGCTTCTTGAGCTTCAGCGTCTCTTCGGCATGGATCATGATATCCGTGGCCTGACCCTGATATCCGCCCGAGGGCTGGTGCACCATGATCCGGCTGTTGGGCAGCGAAAACCGCATGCCCGGCTCGCCCGCCGTCAAAAGCAGACTGCCCATGCTGGCGGCCTGGCCCACGACCAGCGTGCTGACCTTGGGGCGGATATATTGCATCGTGTCATAGATCGACAGACCGCTGGTGACCACGCCACCGGGGCTGTTGATGTACATGCTGATCTCTTTGCTGGGGTTTTCCGCCTCAAGATGAAGCAGCTGCGCCACGATCAGGCTTGACATACCGTCATGCACAGGGCCGGACAAAAAGATGATCCGCTCCTTCAGAAGACGTGAAAAAATATCATAGGCCCGCTCGCCCCGGCTGGTCTGTTCAACGACCATCGGCACGAGGGTGTTCATATAGGTATCCATTGGGTCTTTCATCGTCGCCCGCCTGCTCTGTTGTCCGATCAAATGCGATCAGACCTTGTCAATTTACCCGATCTATATCGGCCAGTTCCTAAGGGAGTCTTAGTGTTGCGCCCAAGGGGCTGCAAGGGTATCGCACGATTTTGTAGCAGGCGATTGCCAACTCCAGCGGTTTACGCATCACACATGATCACATTTTCGCGCAATCACGACGCCAAGTTTTGCAGATGCCTGTAAAACACTCTAACTGTGGCACCACAAGAATTACGGAAGTCCGATAAATGCCCCTGCCCGTCCTTGATGACACGCTCGATCCGGCTGAAATGGATCGCATGGTCGAAAACGCGACCTCAGCGGCCAATTTCCTGAAAGCGATCAGCCATGAGGGTCGGTTAATGATTCTGTGTCATCTGGTGTCGGGCGAAAAATCGGTAACCGAGCTGGAAACCCTGCTCTCTGCGCGTCAGGCGGCCGTGTCACAACAACTGTCGCGGCTTCGCCTTGAGGGTCTGGTCACGACCCGGCGCGACGGCAAGGCGATTTTCTATAGCCTCTCCGATGATCGCCCCCGTAAAATTCTGGAAGTGGTTTATGAGCTGTTTTGCGCCCCCGCCGAGGGGGGCGCAAAATCGTAAGGCGCGGGGTTTGGCAGGCCTGACTAGGCGGGCTCGACCTCTTTGCCCACGGCGAACGGCGCAAACACATCATCAACCTCCGTGTGATTGACGTGATTGGCGTAATTCGAGATTGTCTTGACCGCCAGTCCCAAAATGATTTCAAGCACATGCACATCGCTATACCCTGCGGCTTTGAACGCCTCGGCCTCGGCCTTGCTCGGCAGGCCGCGTGTCTCCCACATGTGATGGGTAAACTGGCGCAACGCCTCAAGCTTGTCCTCGGCCAGCGGCTTGCCATCACGCAGGGCCTGCGTGTGCTCGGGCGCAAGCTTTGAAACGTTGATCGCCAGCATCGAATGCGCCGCCATGCAATAATCACAGCCATTGGCCTCTGACACGGTCAGAAACACGACCTCTTGCTCGGGGCCGGTAAAATTGCCGGATTGGCGAAACTGGTCATAGCCATGCAGATAGGTCGACAAAAGCCCCGGATCATTGGCCATGCCACGATACATATTGGGCACAAACCCAAGCTTGGCACGTGCGCCCTCCAACAGATCCTTGGCCTGACCCTCGGCCATATCGTCACTCACGGGTTTGATCTCAACTCGAAATTCGGCAGTCACGAAATTCTCCCTTCGGTTTGCGTTCTCATCCCAGCTAAGCGGCAGACTACAACAATGTAACCGTTCGGGAGATCACACAGGCGTGAGGCCCGTTCGCCTGCGCAGACCTTGCTGTGCGGGGGCGCTCATCCGCCCTTTCAGGCGGCCTCGCGGGGGGTCGCGCGGCGGGCGGGAACGCCTGACAAGCGCCCCTGCCCCCAAAGGTTACAGCTTTTCCTGGGTGTATTTGCGCAGCTCGGCCCGCGCCACCTGTCGGCGATGCACCGCATCGGGACCATCCGCCAGACGCAGCGTGCGC
>CBDTZA010000363.1:0-2890 GCA_965364785.1 uncultured Roseovarius sp.
TTGCGGCCGCGTGCGCGACGTGCATTCAGGATCTTGCGACCCGCTTTGGTTGCCATGCGCGCCCGAAAGCCGTGGCGGCGTTTGCGAACCAGGTTCGAGGGTTGAAAGGTGCGTTTCATCGCTCCGTCTCCGACTTTGTCAGGTGGCGCGCTTCAGGAATCGCGCCTCGCCCTGTGTTATCTGAAGCCCGGTCTATAGAGGCCCGATTTTCACAAGTCAAACCCACAGGGCGGCTTTTGCAACAAAAACATACACATTCGGCCGGCCAATGTTACAATCCGGCCAAAGGTCATCGTTGACGCAGCGGAAACACTCACCCCTGATCACCCCCGCGTGAGGCCACTGGCGGTGGCGGGTCCGGCTATGCAAGTAGAGAGCAGTCATATCAAACCGGGCAGAACAATGGAAAAAACTTCGCACGATACCCCAGAGACACCCAAAGGCGGGCTGATGCGGCATGCACCGCTGGCGATTATCCTGACGGTCGCCGTCATCGGCTTCTTCACCTTGCGCGACTATATTACCTTTGACACGCTGCGCGAGCATCGCGACACGCTTTTGGCGTTCCGCGATGCCAACTTCATCCTGATGGTGCTGGCCTTTATCGGCATCTATTTCACCATCGTGGCGTTTTCGCTGCCCGGCGCGGCGGTGGCCTCGGTCACGGGCGGGTTCCTCTTTGGACTGGTCTTTGGCACAGTTTTCAACGTCGCTGCCGCCTCGCTTGGCGCAATGACGATCTTTCTGGCCGCCCGCTGGGGTCTGGGCCAGGCCCTCGCGGCCAAGATCGAGACCTCTGACGGTACGATGAAAAAGCTCAAGGACGGCCTTAACGAAAACGAGATCAGCGTTCTCTTCCTGATGCGTCTTGTGCCTGCGGTGCCGTTTTTCGTGGCCAACCTGTTGCCCGCGCTGGTCGGGGTCAAGTTTGTCAACTTTGCCTTCACCACCGTTCTGGGCATCATCCCCGGTGCCATCGTCTTTACCTGGATCGGCGTCGGCCTTGGCGAAGTTTTTGACCGTGGCGACAGCCCTGATTTGTCATTGTTGTGGGAACCGCAGATCATCGGCCCCATTCTGGGCCTGAGCGCGCTTGCGGCGATGCCCATTGTGATTAAGGCCCTGCGGGGCAAGAAAGGAATTTGAGCATGAATAAGCTGAAGGTGGATCTGCTGGTCATCGGGGCCGGCTCTGGTGGCCTGTCGGTTGCGGCCGGTGCCGTACAGATGGGCGCAAGCGTGATCCTGCTTGAGGGCCACAAGATGGGCGGCGATTGCCTTAACTTTGGCTGCGTGCCCTCAAAGGCGCTGATTGCTAGTGGCAAGGCGGCCTATGCCCAATCGCATGCCAGTGTCTTTGGCGTCGCCGATGTGACCCCAAAGGTCGACTACGCCGCCGCCAAGGATCACGTGGAGGATGTGATTGACCAGATCAGACCCGCCGATAGCCAGGAACGGTTTGAAGGCATGGGCGTGCGGGTGATCCGCGAATATGGCACCTTTATTTCCCCCAAAGAGGTGCAGGCAGGCGAGTATGTGATCACCGCCCGGCGCATCGTTATCGCGACCGGCTCGTCACCCCTCGTGCCGCCGATTCCGGGGCTTGAGAACGTCCCCTACGAGACCAACGAGACGATCTTTGAGCTGCGCGAAAAGCCCGGTCATCTTCTGGTGATCGGTGGCGGGCCCATCGGCATGGAAATGGCACAGGCGCATCGCCGCCTGGGCTGTGACGTGACGGTGATCGAAGGCATGAAGGCACTTGGCAATGACGATCCGGAAATGGCCGCTGTGGTGCTGGACCGGTTCGCCGCCGAGGGCATCGAGATCGCCGAGGATGCCATGGCGGCCGAAATCCGCGGCAAGGTCGGCGCAATTGAGGTGGAGGTCAAGGATGGTCGCGTCTTCAAGGGCACCCATCTTTTGATGGCCGTCGGGCGCAAGCCCAATATCGACAAGCTGAACGCCGAGGCCGCCGGGATCGAGACCACACGCCGCGGCATCAAGGTCGATGCCGGCATGCGCTCCACTAACCGCCGCGTCTATGCGATTGGCGATGTGGCCGGCGGGCTGCAATTCACCCATATGGCGGGCTATCACGCCGGGCTTATCATCCGCTCGGCGCTGCTTGGCCTGCCCGCCAAGGAACGCACAAACCACATCCCATGGGCCACCTATAGCGACCCGGAACTGGCCCATGTCGGCCTGACCGAAGAGGCGGCACGCAAAGAGCATGGTGGCAATCTTGAGGTGGTGCGCTTTCCCTATTCACACAATGACCGCGCCATTGCCGAGCGCAAGACCGAGGGCCTTATCAAGGTGATGGTCGTGCGCGGCCGCCCTGTCGGGGCGTCGATTGCCGGGGCGCAGGCGGGCGAGTTGATCAATCTCTGGGCCTTCATTCTGGCCAATAACCTAAAGATGAAGCATGTCGCCAACATGGTCGCACCCTACCCCACATTGGGCGAAATCAACAAACGCGTGGCCGGGGCCTATTTCTCGCCAAGGCTGTTTGATAGCCCTATGGTAAAACGCGTGGTGCGATTTGTACAAGGCTGGCTGCCCTAGGGCGGCATCGGGGAGGCACGAGATTGCTCAACTCTCTTTCAGGGCGCTTCCTGATCCTGACAGCGGTCTTCGTGATGCTGGCAGAGGTGATGATCTTCGTCCCCTCGATCGCGCGTTTTCGCGAGGATTTCCTGCTGACCCGGCTTGAACGGGCGCAGATCGCGTCGCTGGTGCTTTTGGCCGATGCAGAGGTCACGTCGGACCTTCAGGAAGAGCTTTTGCGCAATGCCGGCGTGTTCAACGTGGTGTTGCGTCGCGACGAGGCGCGCCAGCTTGTGCTGACCTCCCCCATGCCCGGCCCCATCGCGCAGACCTTCGATTTG
>CBDTZA010000364.1:0-2879 GCA_965364785.1 uncultured Roseovarius sp.
CACTTTTGAGCAACATGCGCTAGTCCCGCCGCCCGATCAGCCGGGCCATGTCGAGCATCCGGCACGAAAATCCCCATTCATTGTCATACCAGCCAAACACCCGCAGCAAGCCGCCCACCGAAACCGAGGTTTGCGGCCCGCAAAGAATGATCGATTCCGGCCGCCCGCGCAGGTCGGATGAGACCAGAGGCTGTTCGGTCCAGCCCAGATAACCGTGGGTTTGCGCCGCCTCTTTCAGGCGGGTGTTGACCATATCCTTGGTCACCTCGGCACGGGTTTGCACGGTCAGGTCGATGCAGGACACGCTGGCGGTCGGCACGCGGATCGCGCGCGCCTCGATCCGACCCTTCATCGCGGGCAGTACGAGATCAGTCTGATGCTGCGCACTGGTGGTGGTGGGCACCATCGACAGGGCTGCGGCGCGGCTTCGCTCAAGCGCGGCGCGCGGCTTGTCCACGGTCGGCTGGCTGCCGGTATAGCAATGCACCGTGGTCATATGACCACTGATCACGCCAAAAGCCTGATCCAGAATCTTGAGCAGCGGCGCCAGCGCGTTGGTCGTGCAGGACGCGTTTGAAATGATCCGGTGATCGCCAAGCGCCCCCTCATTGGCGCCCATCACCAGCGTGATATCGGCCTCGGCCGAGGGGCCTGAGACAAGCACCGCCTTGGCCCCTGCGGCAAGCCCACGTTCGGCCATGGCGCGCCTGCCCCCCATGCCGGTGCATTCCAACACAAGATCGACCCCCGCAAGGCCAAGCGTACGCAAATCGGCCTCGCTGTGAAACGGAATGGTGCGACCGTCCACAACCAGCGCCTTTTCCGCCGTGCCCACCTGTCCCGGCCAGGGGCCGAACACGCTGTCATATTGAAAGAGATAGGCGCAGGTTGCGAGCGGCTCGATCTCGTTGATCAACACAAGGTCGATATCCGCCGCGTCCCGCATGAGGATGCGCAAAAGCGTACGGCCAATCCGGCCAAAACCGTTGATCGCAATGCGAATGGGTCTGCGTGACATGGGGGCCTCCGACGCGACAGGTCAAAAAGGCTGACATTGTGACGTTACGGGGCGCTTGGCCAGTGCTGAAACACAATTTGATCAAAAAAAGCGGCGCGGCAAAGATAGTCAGAGGCTTGCTTGGAAAGCCCCGCCTCAGGCCGACGCGAACAGCGCGTCATTGGGCGCAAAGACAGCCCCCGCCTCAAGCGCCATGGTCAGGCGCCGCGCCTCGCTCATCGGTAGGACAGAATAGAGCGGGTCTTCGTCAGACCCCAATGCATAGTCCAGCAAACCACGCGAGGACGGGCACAGGAACATCAGACCGTGTTCGGCAAAGACCACCTGTTCATCGCCAAAATGCAAGGCAGTCACCTCAGCATCGGGTGTCGGCGGCACGCGCGACACACCATCCGCACCCTCCAGCGCCGCAGCAGGCAACAGGGCAAACGGATCGCCCCATATCGCTTCGGCCATATCGCTTTCAAGCATGACCGCCTGATGCGGCATAATCATAAGCGGCCCACGATTGCCCAACGCCCCACAAGCCAGTTCAAGCGGCCAAAACCGTTGCGGGCAGGCAGAGCTGCCGTTCCAGAGTGGTCGACGGCGGACGTCACTCAACGGTTGTAGCCCGTTATCAAAGGTCAGAACGCGATCCCCTGCGGTCAGCGCCTCAACCGTGCGCCAGCCGGTGGCCGTGGCCACACGCGTGCCCGACACCAACCCGGTCATCACACCGTCAGGGTCTTGCGCCATCCCCCAGATCGGTTTTCCCGTTTTTGAGCCAATCCAACCCAGCATCATCCGTCCCATGTTAAGTGCAGCAGTGCCTGTGGCAGCAGGCAGGTTCACCTTCGCGTTGATTTACTAAATTTCCATTATTATGACCGGGTGTTGCCCAGAAAAAGGCGGAATTATGGCATCGTTGCCTCTTTGGCGACAGCATGCTGACGCATTTAGGATTGGTTAACAAACCCAGGCCAATCTCACGAAAATCTGTCAGAAGGCATACTCGAATTGGGCGATGTCCCTAGCCGAGATTCGCCCCAGAAGGGCCGCGTCGGAATCGCTGTAATAGCTGCGATAATCGGGAACTTCGCGCCTGGACGGGTTGGCGCGCGGCAGATCAAGCGTGAAGCCGAGATGATCCCAAAGCGGCGCCGCGTCCTCGTCCAGATGCTCAAGTCGGATATAGCGGGTACAATACTCCGCCCCGTCCGAGGCAGTCATGTAAAACCGCGCCGGGCTGGCCGACCAGGCCTTTTGCATCAGCGGCGCATTCAGGAAATCGCTGAAATCAACCCTCTGCGCAAGATGCACCGCAGGATGGTCAAACGATTGCCCGCGCAGCCAGTGATAATAGCTGACCATCCGATCCCACGGGTTGCGCACAAGGGTAAAGGTAAACGCCTCACGGATCACGGTCAGAGGCACAAGCCCGTCGATATCCGCCAGCGTTGCATGCTTCCACAATCGCCCCGCCGTCGGCACGCCCTTCAGCCGCCCGGCACGCCGTTTTGCCTTGGGCGTGTCACCAATCAGGATATCATCGGCCATTGCGCGCCCCTCAAGCGCCAGCGCCATAGAGGTGCCGCCAGTCTTGGGGATATGCACAAAGATGAAACCGCGTCCGGGTGAGATGATCATGCCGCTACCCTACCCGCTTGTCGCGCGGCTGAAAGCCCCCATATAGCGGTGATGTGAATCGGGGGTAAAACCATGATGGGATATCTGCGCACGGCCGTATTAATGGCGGCGATGACCGCGCTTTTTCTGGGGATCGGCGCGCTTTTGGGCGGTGTCGGGGGTGCGATGATCGCGCTGATGATTGCACTGGCGATGAACGCCTATACCTGGTGGAATTCTGACCGGCTTGTGT
>CBDTZA010000365.1:0-2871 GCA_965364785.1 uncultured Roseovarius sp.
GCCGATATAGGAACTAAAAATCTGTTTTCCAGAGGTTCAGCGAGAAAAGTTATGATCTCTATTTGAATGTGTACACGCATAAGGTGTGGTGATCGATGTACTATAAACCTAAGGTTGAACTTTTCGCGTAAAACGCGAATCTCTTTCTGGTACACCCTAACGAACTAGCCCCGGCCGGTGATCTTGACTGTAATAGTACGACGCTGACCCTTGCGCAGGATATCGACCGCAAACTCATCGGCGCTGCGCAGAATCTGCGCGGCATTGGTCAGGTTTTCGGGATCAGAAACCGAATACCCATTCACCCGAAGCACCATATCGCCGCGCTGTAGCCCGATCAGATCATAAACCTGACCTTCGCGCACCCAGAGGATCTCGGGGAACTTTTCGCCCTGCCCGCCATTGGCGGCCACCATGCGAACGCTACCGGCGCGCCCGAGCACACGGCGCATGTCACGGCCAGAAAACGCGCTTAGCGGCACTTCGGCGCTATCGGCTTCAACAGCGCCATTGGACATGATCCGTGCCATCATTTCGTTCGCGGTTTCCTCGAACCGGATCAGAACCCGCTTGTCGTCGCGATCAATCCAGACGCCGTTGGCCTCGATCTCAATCACGCGTTCGCCCCCGATAAGCCGGTCACCCACCCGCACAAGCACATCCCCATCCGAGGCTGTCATGATCGCCCATGCATCCTTGCCGCCCGCAACAAGGCCGACAAGACGGTACTTCTCGGCCTTCTTGGGCGGGGCCTGGGCGCGGGGCGGATCGGGCACATAGGCGTCAAACACCGGTGGCCAGTCTGTCGGAAGGGCTTCGGGGGTGGCGGCCTCGACCGCGGCAAGCGCCGCCCCGATCTGAACCGGGGCCGCCCCTAGCGTGCCCTTTGACGCCAACATAAGCGCCAGCTGTCCGCCGCCATATCCAAAGGCGACGGCCGCGGCAAATGTCAGTAATCCAAGCCCGCGCATCCGATCAGATCCGGACAGAAGCACCGCGACTGGCGCGGTCAGGATACAGGGAGGTGATCAGCAACTTTGGCGGTCCCTTTTGGTGAACAGGTCTAAGGTCATTGAAAATCATGGGCGATACCGGCTGAGATAATAGCCCGGCGCGTCCGGCGCGACAACAGGCGATCACCCCCTAGTCCATCGGCGCCACAGTCACGGGCAACGACCAGTCTTTGGGCGCGCTCAACTCATCTGCGGGGCGCGCCAAAAGAACCTGCGCATGAAAATGCCCGGTGCTTTCCACGCCCTCGGTGTCATGGCCCTGCACGCGCGCATTGGCAATAGCGCGGGCCTGTTCATCGGCATTTTCAAAGCGGCGATGCACAAAGGGCGGCACCGGCAATTGTTCCACCACAAGCCCGTGATCGCGCAGCACCTCGGCCGCCTCAGGCCGCTCATTGCCGCGAATGGGCGAGGTCATCACCCATGGCTTGCGCGCGCCCGTCGCCGCCAAAAGCCGGTCAAGCGCGTCGGGCATAAGTTGCGCCACGCTGCCGCATTCAACAATCATGTCGCAGTCCGCCAGCTCTGCCGCCAGGTCGGGCGAGGCCGGGTTTTCCTGCAAATCCTCGACAAATCCCGCATCAAACAGCCCCGCCGCCTGCCCATAGGCAACGGCATTGGGGGCCACATCAAGCCCGACAAACCGCATCGGCGGCGCAGTTCGCCGGATGCCGTCAAGCCACGCACGATCCTGCCGGATCACCTCAGGCGCAGTTGCGCCCGCAAAGGCCGGGGCGCGGTAGCGATCAAACACTTGCGCCAGCGTCAGGTCATGCCCCATCAGCGCGCTGACGATCCCATAGCTGCTGGCAAAATCCACGATCCGGGCAGAACGCAACCCGCGCAGGCGCATCATTTCGGCCAGACCCGCACGAAAGGCCGCCACCGCGTGATGCTGATTGCGATAGCCAAGCGCATCCATCATCCGGAAATAGGCCCGGCAATCGGGCTGATTATAGGTGTCGTCGAAAATCGTGACGAAGCCACCCTTTGCGCTATCCGATAACTCTGTCATATCCTGCGCTCCGCTTCGTCTTTTCTCTGTGCCCAGGCCGTGGTGGCCCCGTCTCATGGCGCAACCTTGCCTTAGAGCGGGCCCATTACAACCGAAATCACGCAGATTTTCACGACCACCCACATAAGCGTGACCGGCTGAGCGGTTTTGAAACAATATTACGTGCGGCTGTCTGCAACGTGACACTGAGGTGTACAACCGTGCATTGATCAGAGCCCGGAACAGGCGCATTCTAGATGGGCAAAAGAATTTTTGATGGGGACTCTTATTATGAGCAACGCCACCACCCAAACCCTGCCCGACCAGTCCAAGATCCTGCTGGGTGCCTCGCTGGCATGGGTTGCGGTGCTGATTTATGCGTCATCGAACTCGCTCGTGTCGCTGCTGGCCGATATCGGCGCGCATAACAAGGTGATGGGGCGCAATGTCATCACCTATTGCAACCTGTTATTCGTCGGCTCCTTGATGTCGATGGTGCCGATGATCTTCATGTTCTGGCGCGACTGGACGTTTGAGAACCTGCGCGCGCTGACCTCCAAACACTGGGTCATCCTGACGCTGTCGGCGTTCTTGTCATCGGCGCTGACGCCGGGGCTGTTTTTCTATGCGCTTGAACATACCACCGTCACCAATGTGGTGTTGATGGGCCGGATCGAGCCACCGCTTTTCCTGCTGGCGACCTTTCTTTTGCTGCGCGAAGAGTTCGAGCCGTGGTCGTTTGCCGCCGGTCTTGTTGCCCTGTGTGGCGCGGCACTGATGATCGCACTGAAGGGCGGCGACAGCAGCTTTGTTCTTGGCAAAGGTGAGATTGGCGCGCTGCTCGCGACCCTGTCCTATATCGCC
>CBDTZA010000366.1:0-2857 GCA_965364785.1 uncultured Roseovarius sp.
TGAGTCAAAAGCGCCCGGATCAGCGCCTCAAGGGCCCCGGCAACCGCATCAAGCTGATCACGCACCCAGAGCTTGAAATCTGTCGCCACCTGATCATTGCGCGACCGGCCTGTGTGCAAACGCCCGGCGGGTGCGCCGATGATGTCTTTCAGGCGCGCCTCGACATTCATGTGAATATCTTCAAGAGCCGTGGAAAATTCAAACGTTCCGCCCTCGATTTCTGACAAGACCGTGAGAAGGCCTTCCCTCATCGCGCTCGCATCACTATCACTGACAATACCCGTGGCCGCCAACATTGCGGCATGGGCCCTTGAGCCGGCGATATCGTGTGCCGCCATCCGCTTGTCGAATCCGATCGAGGCATTAATTGCCTCCATGATCGCATCCGGCCCGGCGGCAAAGCGGCCGCCCCACATCTGGTTCGAGGTCTTGTCAGTCATGTCTTTTTGCCCTTCGGAGGGATTTATGAAACTCTTTCGTCAGATCGTCCTTTATATGGCCCTCGCCCTTGGTGCAAATGCCAGCTTTGCCGAGGCCCCGACAACCGCAACGCTAGAGGCCTTGCGCGACGGCGATATGAAAAAGCTGAATTTCCACAGCACCCCCAAAGCGGCGCCCGACACCGCGTTTGAACGCGGCGAGGGTGGCACCGGCACACTCGCCGATTATCGCGGACAGTATGTCTTGCTGAATTTCTGGGCCACCTGGTGCGCGCCCTGCCGGGTGGAAATGCCAATGCTATCCAACCTGCAAGCCACGATGGGGGGCGACAATTTCAAGGTCGTGACCATCGCCACGGGCCGCAACGCGCCGACGGCGATGCAGAAATTCTTTGACGAAATCGGCGTCGACAACCTGCCGCTGCACCGCGATCCCAAAAGCATTCTGGCCCGGCAAATGGGCATCTTTGGCCTGCCGATCACCTTGATTCTCGATCCCGAAGGCAACGAGATCGCCCGCCTGCAAGGCGACGCCCATTGGGATTCCGAGAGCGCCAAGGCAATCATTCAGGCCCTCATCGACGGGGCCGGCGCAAGCTGAAACCGGCAGGCTTTTGACAACAGCTATATGATGGCGGCTTGGCGGACGAATCTGCCATTCTTGTGACCGCGCAACCATGGGCTTGGTAGGCTCTGTGTGGACACGGAGGGCGATAGACGGTAACCGGTGGCGCGTATGGTAATTTGGGGTCGTATCGAATGAAAAAACCACTCATTTTAGGAGCATTGATCGCATTGGCCGCACCTGTTGCTGCCGAGCCTGTCGATATGACAGGAATGTCTTGTAGTCGCCTCTCAAATCTTGGGACGCAGACTTGGGAGTTTTATGGCGACGTCGCTATCCGATACTACGACGACGGTAGCGTAGCTAGGCTTCCGCGCGTCGGCAAAGGGGCTTATGAGAGATATGATCGAGAGGGTGAATGGGCTGCCGTTTACTTATTTTTTGACGTAGGTGACGGGGTTCAGATTCGCGTTCTGTCGCGGCCAGGACTAATTGTCCGCGAAGAAAACCGGGCTGCGCCGTTGAAGAGAGGCGTGTACCCTTTCAACGCGGTATGCGTGCCGATATGGGAACAACCGTAAACCTTAAACGCCGCTCCGGAGAAGCACCAGATCGGTGGCACCACGAGAAATTGACGGCATTCTTCAAAGGCGATGATAGCTTTGGCAACAAGAAAAGTCCGCTCAAACCGGCCATTGCCCCCCTTTAACATCTCAACGTATGTAACTCAGCCAGACGCCGATCATACGCGAAACATATCCTGACTTTCGCGGCCCCTGCGGCATTGCTTACCGCACCGCAACACCTCTTGCCGGGTCGCCCCAAAGCCTCTAAAGCCTCACTATGCTTGATGATCATGACGATATCCATCCGCTTTTTTCCGGGGCCCCGTCGGGCACCGAATTCAAAAAGCTGCGCAAGCGGATCGTGCGGAATACGCGCGAGGCGATCGAGCAGTATGGCATGATCGAACCCGGCGCCCGCTGGTTGGTGTGCCTCTCGGGCGGCAAGGACAGCTATACCTTGCTGGCCGTGCTTCATGAGCTGAAATGGCGCGGCCTCTTGCCGGTTGATCTTTTGGCCTGCAACCTCGATCAGGGACAGCCCGGCTTTCCGGCGACGGTGCTGCCGGAATTTCTCAAGGCGCGCGGCGTGCCGCATCGGATCGAGTATCAGGACACCTACTCCATAGTCATGGACAAGATCCCCGCCGGGCGCACCTTTTGTGCGCTGTGTTCCCGGCTGCGGCGCGGAAATCTCTATCGGATTGCCCGCGAAGAGGGCTGTTCGGCGGTTGTTCTGGGCCACCATCGCGATGATATCCTCGAGACGTTTTTCATGAACCTCTTTCACGGTGGGCGGCTTGCGACCATGCCGCCAAAGCTGGTGAATGAAGAGGGCGATCTGTTTCTCTATCGCCCGCTGGCGCATGTGGCCGAGACCGATTGCGAGCGCTTTGCGCGCGCCATGAAATATCCGATCATCCCCTGCGATCTCTGCGGCTCGCAAGACGGGCTGCAACGCCAGCAGGTCAAGCAGATCCTTGACGGGTGGGAGGCCAATTCACCCGGCCGTCGTCAGGTGATGTTCCGCGCCCTGATGAATGCCCGGCCCTCGCATCTTCTGGACCCTGCCCTGTTTGATTTTGCGGGTCTCACGACCAACTCGGTAAAAGTTGACGCAAATCCCGAGGCGATGCCCAAGCTTCGTTAACCGATGCGCGCTAACCTGATCTGCAAAAGCTCAGGATCTGCGATGCAAACTTACCTTAAAACCCTGTTTCTAAACGCCAAGCTTGCGTTTTCACAGGCCTCGCGCGGGCCGCAATCAGTGGCGTTCCTGGCCGCCTCTG
>CBDTZA010000367.1:0-2854 GCA_965364785.1 uncultured Roseovarius sp.
TTGACGCCGTCGCATATCGTGCCGGAATGGTACTTCCTGCCGTTCTACGCGATCCTGCGTGCCTTTACGGCGGATGTCTGGGTGGTGATGTTTGCCAGCTGGATCACCGGCGGCATTGTTGGCGCCAAGTTCTTTGGCGTTCTGGCGATGTTCGGCGCGATTGCCGTTATGGCGCTGGCGCCCTGGCTTGATACATCATCGGTGCGCTCGGGCCGGTATCGCCCGATGTTCAAGTGGTGGTTCTGGCTGTTGGCTATCGATTTCGTCGTCCTGACGTGGGTCGGCGCGATGCCGGCAGAGCCGCCCTATTCGACGATCTCGCTGATCGCGTCGGCCTATTGGTTTGCCTACTTTCTGGTGATCCTGCCGCTGTTGGGTGTGATCGAGAAACCCGAGGCTCAGCCTGCCACCATCGAAGAAGACTTCGATGCGCATTATGGCAAAGCTGAAACGCCCGCTGAATAAGAAAGGACACAGGACAATGTTCAAGAAAACAGGCATTGCAGCGCTTGCTGCCCTGACCCTTTCCGCCGGTGGCGCATGGGCCGCGGGTGCCGAATCGCATGTTACGGATATCGCGTTCTCGTTCGAGGGGCCGTTTGGCAAATTCGACCAGAATCAGCTTCAGCGTGGTCTCAAGATCTATACTCAGGTCTGCTCGGCCTGCCACGGGATGCAATATGTCCCGCTGCGCACGCTTGGTGATGAGGGTGGCCCGCATCTTCCCGCTGACCAGGTGCGCGCCTATGCCCCGCAATTCGAAGTGTTCGACAAAGAACTGGACGATACACGCCCTGCGACACCGGCCGATCATTTCCCCGGCTCGGCGCTTGAGACCGCGCCGGACCTGTCGCTGATGGCCAAGAAACGTGCGGGCTTTCATGGCCCCTACGGCTCTGGTCTGAGCCAGCTCTTCAACGGCATGGGTGGCCCGGAATACATCTATTCGCTGATGACCGGCTATCACGAGGTTCCTGAATGTGCGCCCGAGGATTTCCCCGGCAGCTACAACGCGACCTTCGCCGCCGGTGGTTTCCCTGAATCCTGCAAGGATGATCACGGCGGCCATACCGTGCCCGGCAGCTGGATCGCCATGGGCCAGCCGCTCTGGGGGGATGACGTTGAATATGACGACGGCACCGAGGCCACGCTTGAGCAAGAGGCCGAAGATATCGCCGCATTCCTGATGTGGACAGCCGAGCCCAAGATGATGGCGCGTCAGCATGCAGGTTTGGCTGGGGTGATCTTCCTGACGCTGTTGTCGGTGCTGCTCTATCTCACCAACAAACGTATCTGGGCCCCGATCAAGGGTAAGAAACCCCACTGATCCCGCGTCTGGTTATATGACATTGAAAGCCCCGCAGGTTGCGCCGGAGCCATTCAGTGTTGTCGGACACGCAACCTAATATCTGCCGATCGAAAGGTCGGCAGATATTTTTTTTGCGTCATATTGATGTCGATTTTTCCGTGTCCATGATCGAAAATCACGGGAAGGTCGAACTTGCCGTAAAAACGGTGCCATGATGCACTATTAACTTCGCCATTCACCAGACTGGCCAATATAGAAGGTGCGCAAGCTCTTGACCCAACGGGCCAAAGGGCCGGACGAGATGAAGAATCTTCAAAACCTATCGCTTGCGTAAATATTCCCCCACGTCTCGGAGGATACAAATCTCAACTGTTGTAGCGATCCCGATTGCGGGAACTACGGCATAGAACCGGCCCCCCCCGCTGGTCCAATCCTCAAATTTCAGCCGATGGGAAAAACGCCCGCCTTGAATTGTTAGCGTATCATGGCGGCGGCCTGTTCCGACACGCTCGCCCAAAGCGCCAGCCCGGCGATATCATTGGCCACGTTCCCGGCTTCGGCCGGATAGGCCAGCGCAACGCGACCCCTAATCAGAGGGTCCAGCACCAGATGTTGCAGATCAGCGATGGTTTGATGCCGGTCGTGCGGCAGCGCCATGATCGACGTCACCACCTTACCAAAGCTCTCGCGCAGCTGCGTAACTTTCTTTGATAGCGCAGGATCAACTTACGGGTTATTTTCAGGGGCAGTATCTGTCGCAGCTGCGGCGTTCTTTTTACTTTTGGGCAAGGTAACCTACAGTCTGCTGGCCGGTATATAAACCAAGAAGGACATGACATGCGCATCAATGCCGATTTTTCACAGCGGGTCGTGATTAGCCCTGATGACTATGACTGGGTCAAATCCCCGGCAGCGGGGGTCGAGCGGATGATGCTGGACCGGATAGGTGATGAGGTTGCCCGCGCCACCACCATCGTGCGCTTTGCACCCAACTCATATTTTGAGGCCCATACCCATGGCGGCGGCGAGGAGTTTTTCGTGCTGGATGGCGTGTTCTCGGACGAAACCGGCGATTATCCGGCGGGCACCTATGTGCGCAATCCGACCGGAACCAGCCATAAACCGCACACCAAAGAGGGCTGCACGATTCTTGTGAAGCTGCATCAGTTCGACGCCTCGGATACCGTTCAGTTTCACATCGACACCACAAGCGCCGATTTTGCGCCGGGTGCGACAGATGGCGTTTCGGTCCTGCCGCTGCACAGCGCCGTGAATGAAGAGGTCCGCCTTGTGCGATTTGCCCCCGGCGCGCATGCATCTGCGCATGGCCACAAGGGCGGCGAGGAGATCTATGTTCTCGACGGCACCCTTCAGGACGAGCACGGCACATACCCGGCGGGCACCTGGCTGCGCAGCCCGGATATGTCAGAGCATACCCCGTTTTCCAACGAGGGCTGTCTGATCTACATGAAAACCGGGCACTTGCCGGATTAGGCCGCCGCCTAGCGCGGGTATGGAAGGAGCGCCTTGTTATAGGGGCGCCAG
>CBDTZA010000368.1:0-2834 GCA_965364785.1 uncultured Roseovarius sp.
ATACCAACTTTGGCCTGACCTCTGGCATCGTCACGCAGTCGCTTGCCCGCGCCACGCATTTCCGGCGCAACGCGCGCACCGGGGTTGTCACCGTCAACCTGCCCACGGCGGGCACCGATTATCACGTCCCCTTCGGCGGGCGCGGCGACAGCTCTTATGGGCCCCGCGAACAGGGCCGCGCGGCAGCGGAATTCTACACCACCGTCAAAACCGCCTATACTTCGGCAGGGGTGCCAAAATGAGCGTGGTGATCGACGGTCTGCAATATGCCAACTGGTCGGAAAAGATCTTTCGCGAGATGCGCGCAGGCGGCGTTGACGCGGTGCATGTCACGATTTCCTATCACGAGAATTTCCGCGAAACCGTGCTGAACCTTGAGGCCTGGAACCGCTGGTTCGAGCGCTTTCCAGAGCTGATCTTTCAGGGCTTTACCGGCGCGGATGTGCGCCGCGCCAAGGACACCGGGCGCACCGCGATTTTCTTTGGCTTTCAAAACCCTAGCCCAATTGAGGATGATATCGGTCTGGTCGAAATCCTGCACCGGCTTGGCGCGCGTTTCATGCAGCTGAGCTATAACAACCAGTCGCTTCTGGCTACGGGGTGTTACGAGGCCGAAGACCCCGGCATCACCCGCATGGGCCGTCAGGTGATCAAAGAGATGAACCGCGTCGGGCTTGTAGTGGATATGAGCCATTCCGCCGACCGCTCGACCATCGAGGCGGCGGATATCTCGACCCGGCCCATTACCATCACCCATGCCAACCTTCATAGCTGGCAGCCCGCCCTGCGCAACAAGCGCGATGATGTGATCCGCGCGGTCACGCAAAACGGCGGCATGATGGGATTTTCGCTTTATCCGCATCACCTTAAGGACAAGACCGACTGCACCGTCGATAGCTTTTGCGAGATGATCGCCCGCGCCGCCGAACAGTTTGGCGTTGATCATTTCGGCATCGGCAGCGACCTTTGCCAGGATCAACCGGATAGTGTGGTCGAATGGATGCGCAGCGGGCGCTGGACCAAGGAAATTGATTATGGCGAAGGCTCGGCCTCTGCCCCCGGTTTCCCGCCCCAGCCAGAGTGGTTCCGCGACAACCGCGATTTCGGCAATATCACCGTCAGCCTGCGCAAAATTGGCTTTTCCGACACGGAGGTCGCTGGCATCATGGGCGACAACTGGCTGCGGTTTTACGATGAAAACTTTGGGCCAAAAACCGCCTGATCAAACCCCAATCCCGCGCTATATCAAAGGCGTTACCCGGAGGATGACAATGCAGGAGACGCCCCCAACCACCGTTCCCCCGCGTGACCCCAATCTGGTCATGCGCCTTGCCCGCCTCGGCTCGTTCCATCAATCCCGCCTGTCGTTCATGCGCATCCTGCTACGCCGTCTCAAGGCTGAAAGCTGGACCTTCTCGCGCCCGCATTTTCAGATCGACGCGCGCGGTGTTGGCCATGCCGTCTATACCGCGCAAGGGCCCGAACGCGCCTATTCGCTGATCGCCTTCGCCAATGACCTGCCGCCCGAGAAACGCTCGGACCGGGTGATTGCCACCGAATGGGACGCAACATTTACCCTGTTTGATGGCGTGCCCACCCCGGCCGATCTTGACCGCCTGTCGCAAAATGTACCCCGCCAGGAGGCCGGGCGCGTCAGCGAACAGGAACTCTCGCTCAGCCGCGCCAACCGCTCGGTTCGGCTCTGGGATTACGTGGTCGATTGCCTTGCGCGCGGCGAGCAACCCGATCAGGCCCGCGTCGATGCGGTCGGTTATCTCATGCGCACCACCGCCGTTTACGGATCGGGTAAGTTTGGCGCCGCTGACCGTGAAAAGACCGCCCAAAGGGACGAATTTCAGGCCCCGTTCCAGATCGAAATGCTGTCGGTCTTTCTGACCCGCGCCTTTGTGATGGATCTGGTCGAGCATATGGCCGCCCTGCGCGCGCCCGATACGGCCGTAACACTAGAGCCAAACCTGCGCCGTCGCTTCGGCATCGGCAACTCGACCGGGCTTGGCATGGCGCCGTTCCTTTTGAACCACCCGGCGCTGCTTAATAACTGGATCGCGGCGCGCGAAGAGGCCTTGGCGCGCGTTCGCACACTGCCCACAGCCACCGCTGAGGCCGCGCAGAGTTTTTGCAATTTTGCTGCCCGTGCGCATCTGAATGCGATGAGCTGGCATTCAGAACACCCGATCCAGATTGCAAAACTGCAAGGCCTGTGCGCCGATATGGCCCGACTTGCCGAATATCTGCAAAGCGCCGACCTGACCGGAAACCAGCCCTGGAACCGCCTCTGGCTCTGGGCTGAGGCGACGCTCACCACTGAGGGACAGGAACAACTGGCCTCGCTTCTGATGGAACCCTACGGCGATCTGGTGGATGGGCTTAGCTGCTGCATGGCCGCCGATGAGGCCGCCACCTGGCGGATTGACGGGGCGATGCGCGTGGCCGATCTGCGCGCGCTCACCAAAGACATCTATGGCTGGGCGCTTGATATCGACTGGAACGACCGCGCCGCCACCGCCCGTGTCTGGTACACCTCTGAAGAAAAGCTTGAACCGCGGCTTGGCGAGCGCTACGCCGAGCCGATTGAACCCTATGAACAACCGCTTTGCCCCGGTCGAGATGCCGCGCGGATGTTTGCCGATCTGGCTGATTTCGCCGATGGGCCGGTGGCCAGCTTCCTGCTCAAGCATCCCGAGCATCGCCATGTGGTGCGCCGCGCCCAGATCGCCGTGCGCCTGCCTTATGCCGAAATCCGCGACAACACGATTGACGCCAGCGTTCTGCCCATCGACATGCTGCGCGCCAAGCTGTCGTTCTTCGGGGCC
>CBDTZA010000369.1:0-2831 GCA_965364785.1 uncultured Roseovarius sp.
CGCCGCCCGGACCGGGGGCCGGGGGCGGGCTATCCTGAAGGCGGCGAATGAGGTCTTCGGGCGTCGGCAGATCGGCGACATGGGTCAGGCGGATCACCGCCATCTCGGCAGCCATCATGGCATTTGGGGCCTCGGCCACCTCATCCAGCGCCTTGAGCAACATTTGCCACATCCGCGTCAGCACCCGCATCGGCAGGGCCTCGGCCATCGCCTGACCGCGGGCGCGTTCATCGGGGCCGATGGTGGGGTCCTGGGCGGCCTCGGGGGTGATCTTGACCACCGAAATCCAATGGGTGATCTCGGCCAGGTCGCGCAGCACCGCCAGCGGATCGGCGCCTTCGGCATATTGCGCAGACAGCTCTGACAGCGCACTGGCCGCGTCGCCCTTCATGATCAGATCAAACAGGTCAAGCACCCGGCCGCGATCGGCCAGACCCAGCATGGCGCGGACCTGATCGGCGGTGGTTTCGCCGGCGCCGTGCGAAATCGCCTGATCCAGCAGGGAAGTCGCATCGCGGGCCGAGCCTTCGGCGGCACGGGTGATCAGCGCGAGCGCGTCATCGGTGATCTCGGAGGTTTCAGAGGTAGCGATGCGGCGCAGCAGGGCGATCATCACCTCGGGCTCGATCCGGCGCAGATCAAAGCGCTGGCAGCGTGACAGAACCGTGACCGGCACCTTGCGAATCTCGGTGGTGGCGAAGATGAATTTCACATGCGCGGGCGGCTCTTCGAGGGTTTTCAGCAACGCGTTGAACGCGTTGACCGAAAGCATATGGACCTCGTCTATGATGTAGATCTTGTAGCGGGCGGAGGCCGCGCGATAGTTCACCGAATCGATGATTTCGCGGATATCGCCCACGCCGGTGCGCGATGCGGCATCCATTTCCATCACATCGACATGGCGGCCTTCCATGATGGCGGCGCAATGCTCGCAAACCCCGCAGGGTTCGGTGGTGGGGCCACTTTCACCATCGGTGCCGATACAGTTCATGCCCTTGGCAATGATCCGCGCGGTGGTGGTTTTGCCGGTGCCGCGAATGCCGGTCATGATAAAGGCCTGCGCGATGCGGTCGGCCTGAAACGCGTTTTTCAGGGTGCGCACCATCGCATCCTGTCCCACGAGATCGGCAAAGGTCTCGGGCCGGTATTTACGGGCCAGAACCTGATAGCCTTTTTCGGGGGTGTCGGTCATGCGCGTGCCCTTTGGATTCGTGTCAGGGGCCAACCTAAAGCGGGGCGGGGGGGGCGTCTACCTTGCATTTCCCGCGACATCGGGCAAAGCTTTGCGCGGTGTGTAATGGAGGGTGTCATGCGGTTAAAAGGGATCGGGCGAAGCCGGAATGTCGAAGACAGGCGGCGCGCGGGCGGGCGCGGTGGTCGTGGCGGTAAAGCCGGGCTTGGCGGCGTGGGCCTTTTGGTGGTGCTGGCGATCGGTTATTTCGCGGGCATAGATGTGACGCCGCTGTTGCGAGGCGCGCAGGGGCCAGCCTCGCAATCGGGCGCGCCGCGCCAGCTTAGTGCCGGCGAAGAGCGCGCGGCAGAGTTTTCATCGCGTGTTCTGGCCACGACCGAGGCGGTCTGGGGCAAGGTCTTCCCCGAGCAATTGGGCGCTGAATATCGCCCGCCGGTGATGGTGCTTTATTCCGGCGTGACGCAAAGCCCCTGTGGCGGGGCCTCGGGCGCGACGGGGCCATTTTATTGCCCGGCGGATCGCAAGGCCTATCTTGACACGGAATTTTTTGACACGCTGGCGCGGCAGCTGGGCGCCAAGGGCGATTTTGCGGCGGCCTATGTGATTGCCCATGAGGTGGCGCATCATGTGCAGAACGAGCTTGGTATTCTGCCCGAGGTCAACCGCCGCCGACAGGCCGCAGGTCAGGCGGATGCCAATGCGCTGACCGTGCGGCTGGAGCTTCAGGCCGATTGCCTTTCGGGGGTCTGGGCGCGGGCAGTTGATGGTCTGCTTGAGCCGGGCGACCTCAAGGAGGCGCTGAATGCGGCGCGGATGATCGGCGATGATCACCTGCAAAAGCGTGCCGGTCAGGTGCCGCAGCCCCATACCTTTACCCATGGCACCTCGGCGCAGCGCGAGCGGTGGTTTCAGCGCGGCTATGACAGCGGCGATGTGGCGCGCTGTGACACGTTTGGCGCGGCACGGTTGTGAGCGGTTTCGTGATCCATGCGTTGCCGGTGGCGGGCGGGATTCTTGCGCTGGCGCCGCTGCCCGGTGGGGCGGGAGCGTACGGCGCGGACGTCTCGCATCTGCATGACTGGCGCCCGGCGCTGGTGATCTCGATGACGACGCTGGCGGAAATGACCGCGAGCGGGGCGGCGAAACTTGGCGCCGATCTCCAGGATCACGGCACCCGCTGGGTGCATGTGCCGGTCGAGGATTACGGTGTGCCCACCCCCGAGATGACAGAGGTCTGGGACGCAGCCGCGCAGGCGGCGCTTTTGGCGTTGCGGGGCGGTGGCCGGGTTTTGATCCATTGCCGTGGCGGCTGTGGGCGCTCTGGCATGGCGGCGCTGCGGTTGATGATCAAAAGCGGCGAAGAGGCCGGCGCGGCCCTGACCCGGTTGCGCGCAGTGCGCCCCTGCGCGGTAGAGACCGACGCCCAGATGGCCTGGGCGCAGCAGGTTTAGGGCAGGTTGGGGTCGCGCGTGGGTTTCGCCCACCCTACGGGCGCCGAGATATTATCACATTGCCACACGCAGCGCGCCAAAGCCGCGCATCTTGCCGGTCGGCGTAGGCCCCTCGCACAGGTTGAGGTGGCTTAGACCATATGAGCGTTTTGCGGCGGTGACATTTGAGGTGTCACACGGTTTCCTCG
>CBDTZA010000370.1:0-2823 GCA_965364785.1 uncultured Roseovarius sp.
CTGGCGCATCCGGCATGGCGGCTTTCCCTATCATCTTGCGCTGTTGCAGCTTGAACATGACGCGTCTTTTCAGGCGCATTCGCCGTTTTCAAGCATGACCGAGTTTCTGGAAACCGTGATTGACGGCTTTGCCCGTGGCGCGCCACCGCATCATCATCTGGTAATCAAGGCGCACCCGCTGGAGGATGGCCGCGCGCCGATCCGCGCCGAACTCCGCCGCCTTCTGCGTGCCCATGGTGTGCAGGGCCGGGTGCATTATGTGCGCGGCGGCAAGCTTGCACAGCTTCTGGATGAAGCCCGCAGCGCCGTCACAGTCAACTCGACCGCTGCGCAACAGGTGCTTTGGCGCGGCATTCCCCTGCGCACATTCGGCCAGGCGGTCTATGCCAAACCCGAATTTGTCAGCACCAAACCGCTACGCGATTTCTTTGCCGGGGCCGAGCGCCCCGACCGGCGCGCCTATACCGATTATCGCCGCTATCTGCTTGAAACCAGCCAGATCGCAGGCGGATTTTATTCGGCGCAAGGCAGGCGTCAATTGCTGCGTCAGGCGGTCGATATGATGCTCGCGCCCGAAGATCCCTATGACGCGCTCAAATCCGGCACCGCGGCCCCACGGCAACAGTTGCGCATCGTCCCCTGACCTCTGGCATCACTAGCACTGGATTTTAACTTACGATTCCTGTAGCTTGATAAAAAAAGACCGAGGCAGAACAAAAATAGGTCGAGGAGACCGAGCAGTGAAATTCAAACATTTCCGATGGGCGAAGCCCGTCGCCGCTTTGGCTATTGTGTCCATCGTGGCCTCTTGTGGCATCCTGCCCCGTGTCGGGCCGAACAAACGCGAGATCTATGCAGGCTCTGTCCAGCGGCAGGGCGACGCCTTTGTCGTCACCGTGAATGACCGCGTCACCCGCGCCACCGCCGTGCAGCCGGCCCTTGGCTTTACCGATGACTTCACCAATGCGGGCCTGCTTGGATCGGATACGATCAGCCCCGGTGACACGCTTGGCCTGACGATCTGGGAGAACGTCGATGACGGGCTTCTGGCCGGCGAGGCCACCAACCAAACCATTCTGCAAGAGGTTCAGGTTGACGGCTCGGGCTTTATCTTTGTGCCCTATGCGGGCCGCATCCGCGCCGCAGGCAACTCGCCCGAAGGCATTCGTCGCATCATCACCGCCAAGCTTGACGAACAAACCCCCGATCCCCAGGTCGAAGTGCGCCGCCTTGCCGGCAACGGGTCAACCGTGTCGCTGAGCGGGGCGCTTGGCGGACAGGGCGTCTATCCGATTGAGGCGCCAACGCGCACGCTCTCGGCGATGATCGCCTCGGCTGGCGGCATTTCGATCGAACCCGAAGTGGCCCAGATCACCGTGATCCGGGGCGACAAGCGCAGCAAGGTCTGGTTTCAGGACCTGTTCAAATATCCGCAATTCGACATCGCCCTGCGCGGCGGTGACCGGGTTCTGGTCGAAGCCGACACCCGCGCCTATACCGCTCTTGGCGCAACTGGTGCGCAGGCCCGCGTGACTTTTCGGACCCAGACCCTCAGCGCCATCGAAGCGATTGCACAGGTCGGCGGTCTGACTACCAGCGCCGCCGATCCGACCGGTGTGTTCGTGCTGCGCAACGAGCCCGCGGAAATCGCCAACCAGGTGCTCGCGCGCGACGACCTGCAAGGCGCGCAGCGGATGATCTATGTGCTGAACCTGACCAAGCCAAACGGCATGTTTGTCGCGCGTGATTTTGCAATCCGCGACGAAGACACGCTTTATGTGACAGAGGCACCCTTCACCCAGTGGGCCAAAGTTATTGCCGCCCTCACCGGCACGCTTGGCGCGGTGGGCTCGTTCTCGACCGCAGGCGATACGCTTGGCAGCAGTGGTCTCTGACACCACGCACAAGTCTGACCCCGCCGGGACCACCCAGTCCCGGCGGGTTTTCTATTACAATGCCGGATTTCTGCGCCAGCGCCGCGTGTCCCGCATCCTGTCGCTTGCGGGCTATGACCTGCGCCTTGGCAGGCCCGGTGCCGATGATCTGATCGCGGTCTGGGGCCACAGCCCCTATGCCCATCGTGGCGAGGCAATGGCCGCACGCACCGGCGCGGGCCTGATCCGGGTCGAGGATGCCTTTTTGCGCTCGGTCCATCCCGGACGCAACGGAGAGCCCCCGCTTGGCCTTGTGATTGACCATCGCGGCGCGGCATTCAATAGCGCGCAACCCTCTGATCTTGAATATATTTTAAAAACGCACCCGCTGGATGACACCGCACTTCTGGACCGCGCGCGCGCAGGGATGGCACGCCTGGCCGAGGCGCATCTGTCGAAATACAACGCCTTTGACCCCAACCACCCCTGCCCCGATCCGGGCTATGTTCTGGTTATCGACCAGACCCGGGGTGATGCCAGCGTGACCTGCGGCGGGGCCGATGCGAACACCTTTCGCGAGATGCTTTATTACGCGCAAGAGGATAACCCCGGCGCGCGCATCCTGATCAAGACCCATCCTGAAACCGATGCCGGCCACCGTCAGGGCTATTTCAGCGCCAAGGATGAAAGCGATCGCGTCGCCCTGTTCAGCGATCCGGTTAGCCCCTTCGCCCTGCTTGAGGGGGCGATTGCGGTTTATACCGTAACCTCGCAGCTCGGCTTTGAGGCGATTTTCGCGGGCCATCGCCCAAACGTCTTTGGTCAGCCATTCTATGCCGGCTGGGATCTGACCGAGGATCGCCACCCGATCCGTCTTGAGCGGCGCGCACGCACTCTGACGCGGGCACAGCTTTTTGCCGGGGTGATGCTGCTCTATCCCAAATGGTAC
>CBDTZA010000371.1:0-2822 GCA_965364785.1 uncultured Roseovarius sp.
AGACGCAAGGATTTTAAGTCTGGTATGTCTACCATTCCATCACGCCCGCATCAGGACGCGGCGGAAACATAGCCGCTTTCACGCAGGTGTAAAGCAATTGCGGCCCGTCTGGCGCAGAACGCCTATAACTCTTCCTCAACCGCCTCAAGCGCCTCCAGCAAATACCGTTCGGGCAACCACGGGTTCAGCTTCAGCGCCGCGCGCAAAGTCAAAGCCGCTTCTCCCGGACGCTCCAGTGCCGTCAGCGTCAGCGCCTGCCCCGCCATCGCCGCGATGTGGCTTGGCGATAGCGCCACGGCCCGCTCCAGATCGGGAAGGGCCGCGCTGTAATCCTGTCGGATGAAATTAACGAAAGCGCGCTGGTTATAACCCTCGGCATAGGCCGGGCAGTAATCAACAAGCGCATCAAAGGCCGCGACCGCGCCCTCGAAATCATAGGCGGCGCGGCGGGTCATCCCCTCGTCCAGCAGGTCTTGGGCATAGTCATCAGGCGCATCGGCCCAATATTGCCACATCTCATTGGAAATGACCCGCCCTGCGGTTTCATCGGGTGCAGCCTGCGCAGCGGTGATCAGATCACTGATCTCTGCGCGATGATCGGGGGCCTCGGGGCATGTTGCGGCACCAAGCGGTGCGCTTGCCAGCCCGATCAACCCGAATGCCAAAACCAGATTCTTCATGAGACATTATAATGGGGCAATCACCCGATTGGTCAAATCACATCGGAAAGAGCGTTTTCCTTGACCGCCTGCATCGCCACATAGGTCGAGGTATTGGCAAGATGCGGCAGGGTCGATATCTGCTCGGCCAGAACCCGGCGATAATCGCTCATGCTCTGGGTGCGGATTTTCATCAAATAGTCGAAATTCCCGGCGATCAGATGAACCTGCTCAATCTCGGGGATTTTCGCCACGGCCGCATTGAATTCGGCCAGCGCCGCCTCTCGCGTGTCATGCAGGCGGACCTCGACAAAACTGACATGGTCAAGCCCAAGGCGGATCGGGTCAAACAGCGCCCGATACCCGGTGATCACCCCGTCGCGTTCAAGCCGCCGCAAGCGCGCCTGCGTGGGCGATTTGGACAGTCCGATTTCGCGCGCAAGCTCGGTCACGCTGATCCGCCCATCGCCGGCCAGCACCCGCAGTATCGCCCGGTCAAACCTGTCCAGATCAGTTTGTTCGTTTTGGTCCATTCTTCGCTCCAATTTGATGCGTTTGACCTGATAATTGATTTTAATCGGGAAAAGTCACTTAATCAATCATGCTAGCGTAGGCTATCTTAGTTAGGGGGATCCTTCATGCCATATGACACCGACATTCGCCGCGCCATTGATCTGGCAACCTATGCTGACGAAGGCGAAACCCTCGCCCGGCTGACCGATATTGCCGCGCTGTCGGAGGGGGATCGCAAACGTATCTGCGCACGCGGCGCGCAATTGGTCCGCGATATCCGGGGCCAGTCGAACCCCGGCCTGATGGAGGTGTTTCTGGCAGAATACGGCCTCTCGACCGATGAAGGCATCGCCCTGATGTGTCTGGCCGAAGCCCTGTTGCGCGTGCCCGACGCCGAAACCATCGACGCCCTGATCGAGGACAAAATTGCGCCGTCCAACTGGGGCAAGCATATGGGCCATTCGACCTCGTCGCTGGTCAATGCCTCGACCTGGGCCTTGATGCTGACCGGCAAGGTTCTCAAGGAAGACGCCCCCGGCCCCGTCGGCCACCTGCGCAGCGCCATCAAACGTCTGGGCGAACCGGTGATCCGCACCGCCGTTGCCCGCGCCATGAAGGAAATGGGCCGCCAGTTCGTGTTGGGCGAGAACATCAGATCCGCCATGGACCGTGCCGCCAAGATGGAGAAAAAGGGATATTCCTATTCCTATGACATGCTGGGCGAGGCCGCGCGTACCGATGGCGACGCCACCCGCTACCATCTGAGCTATAGCCGCGCGATCACCGCGATTGCCGATGCCTGCACCAATGCCGATATCCGCGACAATCCCGGCATCTCGGTCAAGCTTTCGGCGCTGCATGCCCGCTATGAGGTGACCCAGCACGAGCAGGTGATGGAGATTCTGGTGCCGCGCCTGCGCTCTCTTGCGCTGCTGGCGAAATCCGCCAAGATGGGTCTTAACATCGACGCCGAAGAGGCCGATCGCCTGTCGCTGTCGCTCGATGTGATCGAAGCCGTTCTGGCCGAGCCGGCCCTTGCGGGCTGGGATGGGTTTGGCGTCGTGGTTCAGGCCTATGGCCACCGCGCAAGCCATGTTCTTGACCACCTTTATGATCTGGCCACCCGGCTTGATCGCAAAATCATGGTCCGCCTCGTCAAGGGCGCCTATTGGGACACCGAAATCAAACGCGCCCAGGTCGAAGGCATCGAGGGTTTTCCGGTCTTCACCTCAAAACCCGCAACCGATGTGAGCTATATCGCCAATGCGCGCAAACTGTTGTTGATGACCGACCGGATTTATCCGCAATTCGCCACCCACAACGCCCATACCGCCGCCGCAATTCTGGAGATGGCCACCGATAAATCGACCTTTGAATTCCAGCGTCTGCACGGCATGGGCGAGGCCCTGCACGGCATCGTCCTGAACGCCGAGAAAACCCGCTGTCGCATCTATGCCCCTGTCGGCGCGCATCGCGATCTGCTGGCTTATCTGGTGCGCCGCCTTCTGGAAAACGGTGCCAATTCAAGCTTTGTAAACCAGATCGTCGATGAAGACGTCGCCCCCGAGGTGGTCGCCCGCGATCCGTTTGACGCGGTCAACGATCCGCCCGCAGACCTGCCGCGCGGCCCCGATCTTTTCCAGCCAGAGC
>CBDTZA010000372.1:0-2815 GCA_965364785.1 uncultured Roseovarius sp.
AAGCTTGTGCTCGAACGATTGCATGCCCACTTCTACGGTCTGCTTGCCCTTCGAGCGCACATAAACCTGGCTGGCCGGGTCTTCGCCCACCAGCACCACCGCAAGGCCGGGGACAATGCCGTGATCCGCCTTGAGCCGTGCCACATGGCCCGCCACCTTTTCCCGGATCGTGGCCGCAAAGGCCTTGCCGTCGATAATCTGCGCCGTCATCTTTTTTCCTTCTCGCATATTGGCCCGCATGCCGCGCTGTCACCCACCCTCGATGTTACTCGTAGGGTGGGTGAAACCCACGCGTGGCCTGCTTAAAACAAGCCTTCAATCTGACCATTGTCGTTGAGATGGATATTCTCCGCCGCCGGCCTGCTTGGCAGGCCCGGCATGGTCATGACCTCACCGCAGACGGCCACGACAAACCCGGCCCCGGCGCTCAGGCGCACTTCGCGCACTGGCACCGAATGCCCGGTCGGTGCGCCGCGCACGCTTGGGTCGGTGGTAAAGGAATACTGCGTCTTGGCCATGCAGATCGGCAGATTGCCATAGCCCTGCTCTTCCCAAAGCTTCAGCTGATCACGGATTTTCTTATCCGCAATCACCGCATCGGCGCGATAGATCCGCTTGGCGATGGTCTCCATCTTCTGGAACAGCGGCATTTCATCGGCGTAAAGCGGGGCAAAGTTCGCGTTGCCGGCTTCGGCCACTTCGACAACTTTGCGCGCCAGCGGCTCTGACCCTTCCGAGCCAAGCTCCCAGTGACGCGACAAAACCGCCTCGGCGCCGTGAGTGGCAACATAGTCTTTCACCGCCGCCACTTCGGCCTCGGTATCGGTCACGAAATGGTTGATCGCCACGACCACCGGCACACCAAAGGATTTGATGTTCTCGATGTGACGGCCAAGATTCGGACAGCCGGCCTTGACGGCATCAACGTTTTCCGCGCCCAGATCGGCCTTGGCCACGCCGCCATTCATCTTCATCGCGCGCACCGTGGCCACAAGCACCACGCAATCGGGCGCAAGACCCGCCTTGCGGCACTTGATGTTCATGAACTTCTCAGCGCCAAGATCCGCGCCAAAGCCCGCCTCGGTGACAACGTAATCGCTGATCTTGAGGGCCGTCGTCGTCGCAATGACCGAGTTACAGCCATGCGCGATATTGGCAAACGGGCCGCCATGTACAAAGGCCGGGTTGTTTTCCAGCGTCTGCACCAGGTTCGGCTGCATCGCATCCTTGAGAAGCACGGTCATCGCGCCCTGCGCCTTGATATCGCGGCAAAAGACCGGGCTACGGTCACGGCGATAGGCCACGATCATGTCGCCAAGACGCTTTTCCAGGTCCTTCAGATTAAGCGACAGACACAGGATCGCCATGACCTCAGAGGCCACAGTGATGTCAAACCCGCCCTCGCGCGGAAAGCCGTTCGCCACGCCACCAAGCGAGACGTTGATCTGACGCAATGCACGGTCGTTCATGTCAACGACACGGCGCCATACCACGCGGCGCACGTCGATATCTTCTTCGTTGCCCCAGTAAATGTGGTTGTCAATCATCGCGCTCAACAGGCTGTGCGCCGAGGTGATCGCGTGAAAATCGCCGGTGAAGTGAAGGTTCATATCCTCCATCGGTACGACCTGCGCATAGCCACCACCAGCGGCCCCGCCCTTCATCCCGAAGTTCGGCCCAAGGCTCGCTTCGCGGATGCAGACCGTCGCTTTTTTGCCAATCCGGTTCAGGCCATCGCCCAGCCCCACGGTCGTGGTGGTCTTGCCCTCGCCCGCAGGCGTCGGGTTGATCGCGGTCACAAGGATCAGCTTGCCGTTTTTGTTGCCCTGAACCGAGGTGATGTACTCTTGGCTCACCTTGGCTTTATCATGGCCGTAGGGCAGAAGATGGTCGCTGGGGATGCCAAGTTTCGCACCGATTTCCTGAATCGGCTTCTTGTTGGCTTCGCGCGCGATCTCGATGTCGGATTTATAACTCATTTTTGGTCCTCATGCTGTCCGCAGGGCGGAGGGGTCTGGTTCGGCTATATCGAGTTTGATGACCTATACAGCATGCGAATCCGACATATCCCGCCTCGCTTGCGGCGGCATGTCGCAGTCTGGTTTCCGATCAGAAACCGCAGCCGCGCGTCACGCCTCTCAGCCCGCCTCGCCAAAGAGCGGCATCAAGCCCCGCCAGGCAGGCTGATCCGGGATATGCAGGCGCAAATCATCGCCCAGCGCCAGCCACCCCTCGCGCTCGACCCAGGCCGTCACACCGCGCCGCCCCTTGGCGGCCGATTTGAACGCCTTGCCAAAGCCGGGATGCACGCCATCAATCACCTTGGCCGGTAATTGACAGGGACGGTTTTCCATATCCACCACCAGTGTCACGCCATCCGGCCCCTGAAGGCGCGACGAGGGCGGAAGATGGGTAACGTCAGGCAGACCCTTGATCACGATCGACGCCCCGAGCCAGGCCGGTTCAATCCGCTCAAGCCCCATTTTGGCGGCAATTGCGGCCAGATCCTCGGCGCTCACAATCGAAAACTGCCGCACGTTGCGGATCGTTGTATTGCGCGGATGTTGCGACAGAACCCGGCTGCACGAGGGCCGCGTCAGCCCGCCATGCTCTTCGCCCGCCACCCCGGCAAAGCCCACCTCAATCTCTTGCAGCGGCTCGGCCTCAAGCGACACCTTGCGGTTCGCCACCCGGCCAAGCCATGTGATCCTGCCTGAAAAATCCGTCGGCTTTAGTGCCGGCATGCCCGCTCTCCCAGATATCCTGAACCCAGTGTTTCTTCTTGGCAAAAATACTCGCCCCGCAGGGCCGTTTG
>CBDTZA010000373.1:0-2814 GCA_965364785.1 uncultured Roseovarius sp.
TCGCCTCATCATCGCGGTGCGCAGGCAGACAGTGCATAAAGAGCGCGTCGGGTTTAGCGCCCGCCATCAAGGTCTCATTCACCTGATAGCCGCGCAACTGGTTGTGGCGGCGTTCACGGGCGGATTGTGGATCGTGCATCGAGACCCATGTATCGGTCACAACCAAGTCCGCGCCTTGGACGGCCTTATGCGGATCACGCTCAATCGTGATGCCGGGGATGAGCCCCGGTTCGGGGTCGAGCGTTTCGGGGCCGGTGAAAACCAGATCAAATTCAAACTGCTTGGCGGCATGGGCGAAGCTGGCGAAGACGTTGTTGCCATCCCCGGCCCAGACCACTTTCTTGCCCTTGATCGGCCCGTGAAGTTCCTCGAACGTCAGGATATCGGCCATGATCTGGCACGGGTGCGTGCGGTTGGTGAGGCCGTTGATCACCGGGACAGAGGCGTATTCGGCCATTTCCAGCAGGGTTTGTTCCTCGAACGTGCGGATCATGATGAGGTCAACATAACGCGAAAGAACGCGGGCGGTGTCGGCGATCGTTTCGCCATGGCCAAGCTGCATGTCGGAGCCGGACAGCACCATTGTCTGCCCGCCCATTTGGCGCACGCCAACGTCGAATGAAACACGGGTGCGGGTCGAGGGTTTCTCGAATATCAGCGCAACCATGTGGTTTTTTAGTGGTTGATCGGCGTCTGGCGTGCCTTTGGGCAGACCCTTGCGCGCGGATTTCATCGCAGCGGCCTGAGTGATCATCTGGCGTAGATCGGCGGGCGAAGTTTGGTGGATATCGAGGAAATGGGACATGGGGTTATAGCTTTTGTCTGGTTGAGGGGGCGAAAGGGACGGTCTGTCCCGGTAGCATTCCCCCAGAGTATATTTATGAAACAAATAAGCGGGGCTGGGGGCGTTACCTGCGGCGGTTGGCGGCGGCTATAGCTTGGCCTCCAACGCTGTTGCTGCCCGATCAAGGCGGCTGATGCCTTCCGCGATTTCTGCGTCCGTGAGGGTGAGGGCGGGCAGGAGACGGACAACATTGTCGCCGCCGGGGATTGTCAGGATTTCTTGGCCGTAGCCCGCAGTGACCACATCAAGATTCGGCACCTTGCACATCAGGCCGAGCATGAAGCCCTGACCACGCACGCCGGTGAAGATGTCAGGGTGGGAGGCGACAAGGCCTTCGAGTTTCTGCCTAAGCAGACCGGCGCGGCGGTTGACGTCTTCAAGGAACCCATCCGCGGTGATCGCATCGACCACAGCGCAGCCAACAGCGCAGCCAAGCGGGTTGCCGCCATAGGTGGAGCCATGCGTGCCGGGCGTCATGCCAAGCGCGGCGTTTTCGGTGGCCAGAAGCGCACCAAGGGGGAAGCCGCCGCCGATGCCTTTGGCGACCATCATGATATCGGGGCTGATCCCGGCCCATTCATGCGCAAAAAGCTTGCCGGTGCGGCCCATGCCGCATTGAATCTCGTCGAGGATCATCAGCGCGCCGACCTCATCGCAAAGGTCTCGTAGCCCTTTGAGGCAGGCATCGGATAGCGGACGGATACCGCCTTCGCCTTGTAGGGGTTCGACCATGATCGCGGCCACATCGGGGGATTTTGCGGCTTCTGCCAGCGCGTCATGATCGCCGAACGGCAGGTGGCGGAAGCCGGGCAGGAGGGGGCCGAAGCCTTTGGTCAGTTTCTCAGACCCGGCCGCCGAGATCATGCCGAGGGAGCGACCGTGGAACGCGCCTTCAAAGGTCAGGATTACATTGCGGTCCGGCTGGCCTTTGTCGAACCAGTATTTGCGCGCCATTTTGACAGCGAGTTCACCGGCTTCGGTGCCGGAATTGCAGAAGAACACGGTGTCGGCGAAGGTGTGTTCGACCAGCCGTTCGGCCAGCGCCTGCTGCTGCGGCACATTATAGAGGTTCGAGGTGTGCCAAAGCGCATTGGCCTGATCCGTGAGCGCCTTGACCAGTGCGGGATGCGCGTGGCCCAAAGACGTCACCGCGATGCCTGCGCCGAAATCCAGAAAACGTCGGCCATCGGCCTCGATCATCCATGCGCCTTCGCCTTTGACGAAGGACAGCGGTGCGCGGGAATAACTGGGAAGAACCGGCGTGATCATGGGGGACTCCAATGGGGGTGTCGAAAGGAACGGCATTGCCCGAATGGGCGGTTAAAGTCAATGAAATCGGGGGGCGGTCAGCTTGGCGTCATAATGATGCAAGTGGTGGACCCGGTGGCGTAAAGGCGGCCATCAGCTGCGCCCTTGATTGTACCCTCGGCCACGCCGGTGGATCGGCCTGCGTGAGAGGTGATACCTTCTGCGATCACGTCCATGCCCAATGGGATGGGCCGGATAATGTTGATCTTATATTCCAGCGTTGTGTAGATGGAGCCTTGTGGCACTTTCGTCATCACGGCGCAGGCCATGCAACTGTCCAGCAGCGTGCCATACCAGCCGCCATGCACCGTTCCCATCGGGTTGGCATGATCGAAAAGCGGCGCGCCGCGAAAGGTGACGCGGCCATCCTCGACGATCTCCAGCACGTAATTCAGCGTTTTGCCAATCGGTGGGGCGGGCAGGGTGCCGTCGCGGACACCTTGCATGAAGGTGAGGCCCGACATCGACAGCAGCCCCGCGAGATCCTGAAGATCGTCGGGGCCGGTTGCATAGAGGGGTTTGGACATAGGCGGGCTTTCGTCAGGGGCGCGTTGCGGTCAGACTGACGGCAAGCCCCCGACTGCGCAAGCCCGTCAGGCGACGTTGGCCAGCGCGATTTGTGGGGTGACGCCAAGGGCTGCGCAAATCTCGCGGGTCAGGTC
>CBDTZA010000374.1:0-2803 GCA_965364785.1 uncultured Roseovarius sp.
GGGGCAAATTCACTGACCAGCTCAAACGCCGCATCGGTGTCGTTGATGTTGTTATAGCTCAGTTCCTTACCCTGAAGCTGGGTCGCGGTGGCCACACCGGGGCGGCGGCTGCCGTCGGTGTAAAACGCCGCCGACTGATGCGGGTTTTCGCCGTAGCGCAGGGTCTGCGCCAGCTTGCCGGCCACGGCGCGACGGCGCGGTGCGGCCTCTTTCAGGGCATCGGCCATCCAGGTTGAAACGGCGGCATCATAGGCCCCGGTGCGCGCATAGGCGGTCAGCGCCAGACGCTGGCGGAAGGCGTAAGAGGTGTGCCCGTCATGAGTAGCAAGTTCATCGAGCAGCGGTTGATAATCCTCGACATCGACCACCACGTTGACAAAGCCGTGGTTCTTGGCCGCTGCACGGATCATCGCGGGCCCGCCAATGTCGATATTCTCGATGCAGGTGTCATAATCGCCACCTTTGGCAACGGTTTCTTCAAACGGATAAAGGTTCACCACCAACAGATCGATCGCCGCGATCCCGTGTTCCTGCATCGCGGCCTTGTGGTCGGCATTGTCGCGCAGCGCCAACAGGCCGCCATGCACCATCGGGTGCAGGGTTTTGACCCGGCCATCCATCATCTCGGGAAAGCCGGTAACCTCGGCCACATCGCGCACCTCAAGACCGGCCTCGCGCAGGGTCTTGGCGCTGCCGCCGGTGGACAAAAGCTCGATACCGCGCGCCGCAAGGGCCCGCCCCAGATCGACCAGCCCGGTCTTGTCGGAAACAGAAAGTAGGGCGCGGGTGACGGGCGCGAGATTGGTCATGATTGGGCAGTCCTGCGTTTGGCTTTTGCTACGTTAGTCTTCGGTCGCGGGCTCAAGCGCATCTTCTGTCAGATCGCGGATGCCAATCGGGGTATCCTGCGCCTTGGCCAGTGACCATCTAATATGGGTCGCATACTCCACCGCGCGGCCAGAGAGAACGATCTGTTTGGTCGCACGCGGTTTGAGGCGCGTTTTTTCAAGATACACACTGGGTTGCAAGGACAAAGCGGCACGTCCGTCGTTGCGGAATATCCATATTTCACCACTGCGCAGCGCAAGCGAGACCGCCGCGCCGCCCATATCGACCGAGGCATCGACATCCGGGTGCAGATGAAAGCGGATATCAAAACCGATGCCATGCAGGCGCACCTGATCCATCGCCTGATCAAACCGGCGCTTGTCGCCTGTCTCGATCGCCAAGAGCATATCCTCACCGGCAAGACCGCGCCCATCGGTGGTTAGCTCAAGCCGACGCACATGGGTCAGGCCGTGACCGCGCAGATAGCCGTCATGTGCGCCCTCAAACCGCAAGCCGTCCGGCGCCTGCGACAGCTCGACAGGCACCTTGCGCGGCGCCTCAATAAGCCAGTCACTGTGGCGCGGATCGTTGCTCAGGCGCGCACTCGACCCGGCGGCGAGCACAAGGGTGGAATGCGACGGCGTGGCGCGCCCCGCGCGGCGCCATTCCGCGCCAAAGCTCTGGCCAGAACCGCAATTCACGATCAACGGCCTGCGCCCCGATGTCAGCTCGAATGCCAGTGTCGAGGCATGCGCCCCGGCCGAGGCTGCGGCCATCGGCGGCGGGCTTGCGTCAATGATCAGGCTGGTACGCCCGGCGTTGAGCCGGGCAAAGCCCATGGCAAGCCCGCCCGCGTGCCGCCCCTTGACGCCGCTGGTCGCCAACGCACTGTCAAGCCGCCCCTCAAGGCCGCGCCCGCCGCCGTGAAATCGCGCCAAACCGCCATCGGAATGGCGCAGGGTGCGCAGGGTGGGGGCAATCCGTTCAATCGCGCGCCAATGCGCCTCGCCGGCGCTTTGGCCTGATTCGCTTAGCGCCACGGCGGCCCAGGTGAGCAGGGTGAACACCTCAAGCAGGTCCTCGGGGTTGCGCGTCGGCAATCCGCCCTGGGCGTCAATCTGGCTGTCACATTCGCGTGCCAGCGCGGTCATTGCCGGGCCGACATGCGCCTGCATCCCCTCAAGCGAGAGGCCCGCATAGATCAACCCGGTCAGGGCCTCAAAACGGGGTAATCCAGGGCTGGCGCTTTGCCAGCGGCGGGCTAGAAAGGTGGTTTGCTGCGCCAGCGAGCGGAAAAACGGCCTCGAGGCGTCATTTGCGGATCCGCTCAGCATGAACAGCGCGTGGTTGATCCAGCGAATCAGCCGTCGCCCGGTCAGGTCCGGCGTCCAGCCGGGGCCGCTGCCCCTGCCATAGCGCGTGATCCAGTCCCAGAGCCAATCCTGCGCCCGCGCCCGCGCGGCGGCGTCTCCCGCAGCGGCCAGATCATCAAGCCAGCCAAACCCGTGCTGTTCTTCGGCAAAGGCCGGATCGCTGACCTCTAGATCCCAGAGTGATGTGTCAGGGGCGGGCACAAGCTGACCTGCAAAGACGAAATTGCCGGCGCAAAGTTGGCGACCGCGGGCAAAGCTTCCGATGGTGCGCGGTTCGGGTTGGGACAAGAATGCCGTGGCCGGACGGCTAAGCGCCGCGCGCCGTGCCGCGATACGGTTCAGCAGGCGCGACCAGCGCGCCGACAGGTTTTCGGGTTTCGACATGTGCCGTGCCTCTGGACGCTCTTCGCGGCGTTGATGGCGGCAATATAGACCGGTCGCGCCGTCGAGTCACCGCCTGATTGCCGCGCGCGGTGCGAGCGGCGTTTATTGGCGCAGACAGGCGATATAAAACCCGTCCATCCCGCCAAGATCGGGCCAGTAATCCGGCCGCAGACGCAGGCCGCCCTCGGGTGTGATCCAAGCGGGGTCAATGCCGGGCC
>CBDTZA010000375.1:0-2795 GCA_965364785.1 uncultured Roseovarius sp.
CCAAAGAGGTGATCCTCAAAGTGGTCGAGAAATTCGTCCTCCAGCTTGAGGCACAGCTGATGGATCGCGACGTGACCATCGAGTTGACCGAACCGGCGGCGGCATGGCTTGCGGATCGGGGGTATGACGACAAGATGGGCGCCCGCCCGCTTGGCCGTGTCATTCAGGAACACATCAAAAAGCCGCTTGCCGAAGAACTGTTGTTTGGCAAGCTGGCCAAAGGTGGTTTTGTCAGGGTTGGCGTCAAGGATGGCAAGATCGACCTCACGGTCGAAGGCCCAATCGCGCGGCGCCTGTCAGGCAAGAAAAAACCGCCGCTGCTGACTGCCGACTAATGGCGCGGGCGGCCTTTGCTCTGGCCACACTGATAGCGGCGGCGGCCCCTGTGGCCGCCGCAGACTCACCTCGGCTCAGCCTTCCGATTGACTGTGTGCCCGGCGAAACCTGCTATATCGAAGATTATGTCGATGCCGATCCAGGCCCCGGCAAGCGCGATTATATGTGCGGCCTCAAAAGCCGCAATGACCACCGCGGCACCGATATCGTGCTGTTATCCTTCGACGCGATGAACACCGGCGTGAACGTTCTTGCCGCTGCCCCCGGTGTGGTCGCCGCAACCCGCGACGGAGTTGCGGACCAGCCCGTCACCCCCGCAACCCGAGATCAGATCAAAGGCCGCGAATGCGGCAATGCGGTGCGCGTCGATCACGGGGAAGGCTGGCAAACCCTGTATTGCCATATGAAACGCGGCTCGGTTCAGGTGCGCAAAGGTGACGCCGTGGATCGTGGTGCGGTTATTGGACAGGTCGGGCTAAGCGGGCTGACCAATGTGCCGCACGTCCATATCGGCGTGCTGAAGGATGGCAAGGTCGTGGACCCGTTCAACCCCGCGGATCGCAACACCTGTGGCGCGGCAAACGGCCCCGACCTCTGGGAGAGTGCGCTTGCCTATGATCTTGCGGGGCTGTTTACGGCCGGGTTTTCAACCGCCGTACCCGGCTTTGACGCCGTGAAATCCGGCGCGGCGCGCGCGGCAACGGCACGGCCTGATCAACCGCTGGTACTGTATGGTCATGCGTTTTACGCAGAGCCCGGTGACCAGCTGATCTTCACAGCCCAGGGCCCGAATGGTGAACTCTTTCGCCATGACATCACGCTTGACGATCCCAAGGCACAGCTTTTCCGCGCCTATGGCCGCAAAGCACCCTCTGGGGGCTGGCCTGCCGGGGCCTATCGCGGCTATGTCCGCTTGCAGCGCGGGCAAGAGGTGCTTGCCCTGCGCCACGCGGATATCATCGTCACCCCCTGAAATCCGCCCGCCTATTTCCCGGTCAACTTCATTTCAATCCGCCGGTTCTGCGCCCGGGCCTGTGGCGTATTTGCGGGGTTGATCGGCTGATATTCCCCAAACCCGTTGGCCGACAGCCGATCCGCCGGGAAATCAAGCGCCCCGACCAGATAGCGCACCACCGACAGTGCCCGCGCCTGGCTTAGCTCCCAGTTATCGGCAAATTGCGCGCCTCCGATCAGCGGCACATTATCGGTATGCCCATCGACCTGCAGAACCCAGTCGATGCCCTCGGGGATTTCATTGGTCACATTGCGCAGGATGCCCGCCACTTTGGCAATCTCTCCGGCGCCGGCCTCCGACAACCGCGCCTCACCCGGCGCAAACAGCACCTCGGAAGAGAACACGAACCGGTCGCCGACAATGCGCACGCCCTCTTGCTGACCCAGCAGATCGCGCAGACGCCCGAAAAATTCCGAGCGATACTTCTCGAGGTTCTCGTTTTCCGCCTCGGCAAGGCGAAGCTTTTCTTCTTCCAGAATCCGGCGGCGCCGCTCCTCTGCGGCCACCCGCGCGAGCGCGGTATTCAACTCATTGCCAAGCGATTGAAGCTGCACCTCGCTTGCGGCCTCGCGCACCTTGGCATCATCCAACAGCGCCTGAATCCCCGAGAGTTGTTGGCGCAGGGCGGCGACCTGTTGATTGAGAAGGGCCTGTTGCTTTTGCGCCTCGCTGGCGAGGTCTTGCTGATCCGCCAGACGTCGGCGCGCCTCGGCCAAAAGGGTGGCGCGTTCCTCGGCCGTGCTCATCTGGGCCTCGGCCTGATTTTGCGCCGCAAGCTTGGCCGCAAGCGCCGCCGTCAACTGTCGGCGCACCTCATCGGCATCCAACGCCTCGCCTTTGGCCGCCTCGGCCTCGGCCATGGCGCGGGCCAGCGCCTGTTCAAGCGCGCTCACCCGTGCCTCTGCGCGGCTCAGGTCATCCTGGGTCGCCCCAAGGGTATCGCTAACTGCGGCCTGTCCGCTTTGCGCCTCGGCCAGTGCGGTTTTCAAACCGGCAATCTCGGCGTCTTTCGCCTCTAGCGCGGCCTGATTCCCTTCAAGGCGCGCATCTACATCCTCTTGCGCCAGAAGGGCGGCGACCAGTTGATTATCGAGATCCTCGCGCGCATCCTCTGCCGCCGCTAAAAGGGTCAGCGTTTCCTCGGCGCGCTTGCGCTGTTCCTCAAGCGCCAGCGTCATCGAGGTCAACTCGGCCTGCGCGCCCTCAAGCCGTTTGCGCAACGCCTCTGCTGCTGCGGCCTCAGCCAGACGGGTCTGTTCCTGTTCGCTCAACTCGGCCTCTAGCGCGGCAACCTCATTGCCAAGCGCCGCCTCGGTTTCGGCATTCTGACGGCGAAGGTCCTCTGCCAAGGCCTCAAGCGCCTCGCGGCGCGCGGCGGCAAGGCGGGCGACTTCGACCTGTGCATCGACCTCGTCGCGCAGGCTGGCCAGCGCCAGTTGCAGGG
>CBDTZA010000376.1:0-2791 GCA_965364785.1 uncultured Roseovarius sp.
TTCAGGATCAGGGTTATGGCATTCCCGACTATCCCGAAGAGCCCGCCACAAAGGCCGAGAAAGAGGTCCGCGCACGCTATGACACGATCAAGGGGTCGGCCGTGAACCCGGTCCTGCGCGAGGGCAATTCTGACCGCCGTGCTGCGGCTGCCGTGAAAAGCTTTGCCCAGAACAATCCGCACCGCATGGGCGACTGGAGCGCCGACAGCAAGACCCGCGTCGCCGCGATGGACGGTGGCGACTTTTTCTCGAACGAGACCTCCGCGACGCTGAACAAGCAAGCAACCGCCAGGATCGTTCTGGAAACCGCCGATGGCAAAACCGTTCTCAAGGACGGCCTCGGCTATCCGGCAGGCACGGTGGTTGATGCCACCTTCATGAGCGCCAAAGCGCTTGACGCTTTCCTGGCCAAAGAGATCGAACAGACCAAGGCCGAAGGCGTGCTGTTTTCAATGCACCTCAAGGCGACGATGATGAAGGTCTCTGACCCGATCATCTTTGGCCATGCGGTCAAACAGTTCCTCGCCCCGGTTTTCGAGAAATTCGGCGCCGAGATGGACGCGCTTGGCGTCTCGCCGAATTCCGGGCTTGGTGATCTGCTGGAACGGGTCAAAGGCAATGCCAATATCATGGCCGCGATCGACGCCACCATGGCCGCGCGCCCGCCAATGTACATGGTCAACAGCGACCGCGGCATCACCAACCTGCATGTCCCCTCGGACGTGATCGTAGACGCCTCGATGCCGGCCCTGATCCGTGCCGGTGGCAAGGGCTGGGGCCCGGACAACAAAGAGCATGACGCGGTCTGTGTCATCCCCGACAACAGCTATGCGCCGGTTTACGATGAGGCGGTCAAGTTCTTCAAAGCCAATGGCAAACTCAACCCGGCCACCGCCGGCACGGTCCAGAACATCGGCCTGATGGCGCAGAAGGCCGAAGAATACGGCTCGCACCCGACCACCTTTGAAATCCCCGGCAACGGCACCGTGAAAATGGTGCTGGATGACGGCACCGTGCTGCACCAGCACAGCGTGGAAAAAGGCGACATCTGGCGCTCGGCCTCGGCCCGCAAGGCACCGATCGAGGATTGGGTAAACCTGGCAATCGCGCGCCAAAAGGCCACCGGCTTTCGCTCGATCTTCTGGCTGGATTCGGCCCGCGCCCATGACGCCCAACTGATTGCGATGGTCAAGCCGATCCTTGCGGCCAATGGCGTGGCCGACAAGTTCGAGATCATGGCCCCGCGCGAGGCCACCCGCGCCTCGCTGGAGACCATCACCAAGGGCGAGAACACCATCGCGATCACTGGCAACGTGCTGCGCGATTATTTGACCGATCTGTTCCCGATTCTGGAGCTGGCGACCTCGGCCAAGATGCTCTCTATCGTCAAGCTGATGCAGGGCGGCGGCATGTTTGAAACCGGGGCCGGCGGCTCTGCCCCCAAACACGTGCAACAGCTTTTGGCCGACAACCACCTGCGGTGGGATTCGCTTGGTGAATTCTGCGCCCTTGGCGAAAGCTTCATGTTCCTGGCCGAGACCAAGGGCAACGCCCGCGCCAAGGTTCTGGGCAAGGCCGTCGAGGTGGCAACGCAAGGCATCCTCGACAATGACCGCTCGCCCAGCCGCAAGGTTGGCGAGCCCGACAACCGCGACAGCCACTATTGGTTCGCCCGCTACTGGGCCGAGGCCCTTGCCGCGCAAACCGACGACAAGGCTTTGGCCGATGAATTCGCCCCCCTCGCCAAAACCCTGGCCGAGAGCGAGGCCAAGATCATCGGCGAGCTTGCAGCCGTGCAAGGCAAGCCTGCGGATATCGGTGGCTATTATCACGCCGATCCGGCCAAGCTGGTTGCGGCCATGCGGCCAAGCGCGACCCTGAATGCCATCATCGGGTGACATACTGATCCGCGTGCGCGCCCACCCGCGCGCACGCGCCCCCCAATCGCCCGCAATGGAGACAATGACATGTCCAAGATCAAGGTAGAGAACCCCATCGTCGAGATGGACGGCGATGAAATGACCCGGATCATCTGGGATTTCATCAAGCAAAAACTGATCCTGCCCTATCTTGATCTCGACCTGCTTTATTACGATCTGAGCATGGAATCGCGCGACGCAACCGACGACCAGATCACCATCGACGCGGCCGAGAAAACCAAAGAGGTCGGCGTTGCCGTCAAATGCGCCACCATCACCCCTGATGAGGCGCGCGTTGAAGAATTCGGCCTCAAGAAAATGTGGAAATCGCCCAACGGCACGATCCGCAACATTCTGGGCGGCGTGGTGTTTCGCGCGCCGATCATCTGCAAGAACGTGCCGCGCCTTGTGCCGGGCTGGACCAAGCCGATCGTGATCGGCCGCCACGCCTTTGGGGATCAGTATAAAGCCACCGACATGCTGTTTAACGGCCCCGGCAAGCTTACCATGAAATTCGTCGGCGAAGATGGCACGGTCGACGAACGCGAGGTGTTTGATGCGCCCTCAGCGGGCGTTTTCATGGGCATGTATAACCTCGATCAGTCGATCCTCGACTTCGCCCGCGCCTCGCTCAACTATGGGCTTGATCTGGGCTGGCCTGTGTACTTGTCGACCAAGAACACCATCCTCAAGGCCTATGATGGCCGCTTCAAAGACCTGTTCCAAAAGGTTTACGAGGAAGAATTCGAGGCCGCGTTCAAGAAAAAGGGCATCCACTACGAACACCGCCTGATTGACGATATGGTCGCAAGCGCGATGAAATGGTCGGGCGGCTATGTCTGGGCCTGCAAGAACTATGACGGCGACGTGCA
>CBDTZA010000377.1:0-2784 GCA_965364785.1 uncultured Roseovarius sp.
CAATATCCTGCTGTTTCTGGTCGGGATGGTGGTCAATGACGTCACCGCGATCATTCTGATTGCGCCGCTTCTGTTACCGCTGATGAATGCCATCGGCGTAAGCCCGGTGCAATTTGCCGCGATCATGGGCGTCAACACGGCGATGGGAGGCGTCACACCGCCCTATGCCTCGATCCTCTATCTCGGGGCGCGGATCGGCAAGGTGAAGGTGACCAAGGTCATTCCGCCCGCCATGTTGCTTATCGTGACCGGCTATGTGCCTGTCGTGTTCCTGACCTCGCTCTGGCCTGACCTCTCTCTCTATCTGCCGCGGCTTTTCGGCTACGCACCGTAACCATCCCTAAAAAGACCACCTGAAAAACCAACAAGGAGACACTGAAATGAAACATTTTATGCTTGGCACGGCGACCGCCGCCCTGATGGCCCTTGGCAGCATTGCCTCGGCTGCTGACCTCAAGATGAGCCATGTGCGCCCGCAGGGCGCCACCATTGACGTCGAGCTGCGCGCATTCGCCGAACAGGTCGATGCGGCCACCGGGGGTGATGTGAAAATCAGCCTGTTCCCGGCCTCGGCGCTTGGCGATTACACCTCGGTGCAGGAACGCATCAGCGTGGGCGCGATCGACATGGCAACGCAACCCGCCGCCACCGCCGCTGATCGCAAAATGCAGATCAGCTCTTTCCCGTTTCTGGCCTCCAACTGGGCGCAGGCCCGCGCGATTTACGGCCCCGGCGGCGTGGTGCGCAACGTGATGGGTGATCTTTATGCCAAGCAGGACATCACCATGCTGGCCGCCTATCCGGTCTATTTCGGTGGTATCGCCCTCAATACCGATGCGGTGCATCCCGGCGATCCGTCGCCCAATGGCATCAAGGTGCGCGTGCCCGGCATCAAATCGTTTCAGCTGACCGGCGAAGCGCTTGGCTATATCCCCTCGCCGATCCCGTTCTCCGAGGCGTTCACTGCCATTCAGACCGGCGTTGTTGATGGTGTGATCGGGTCGGGCGCCGAGGGCTATTACGCCTCGTTCCGCGATGTGACCAAGACCTATATCCCCGCCAACACCCATTTCGAGGTCTGGTACATGATCATCTCGAACGAAAGCCTGGCCGAGCTTGACGCAGACGATCAGGCCGCCCTCAAGGCCGAGGCCGAGGCGTTTGAAGCAACCCGCTGGACCGTGGCCGAGGCCGATCAGGGCAAGAACGAACAGCGCCTTGCCGATGAGCTTGGCACCACTGTTGTCGAGTTGTCCGATGAGCAACTGAGCGCGATGGCCGCCAAGGTGCGCGCCGAGGTGTGGCCGATTGTGCTTGAAGATGTCGGCGCCGAATGGGGTCAGGGCATTCTTGATCAAATCGGCAAGTAAGGCTGGTTTTCGACGCATCTCGCGACAGTTAAAGACGTGTATCCGGGGGGCATGGTCCCCCGGACCACCCTTGGGCGCAAAAGGACATGGCATGGAGGCGGATTACACAATCATCGGCGGCGGTGTCGTCGGCCTGTCCGTGGCCTGGGGGCTTTTGAACAAGGGCCGCCGCGTTGTTGTTCTGGATGGCGATGACGGATCATTTCGCGCCAGCCGGGGTAATTTCGGCCTTGTCTGGGTGCAATCCAAAGGCATGAAACAACCCCGCTATGCAAGCTGGTCACAGACCTCTGCCGCCGCCTGGCGCGGGTTTTCGGACGAGCTTGCAAATGCCACCGGTCGCGATGTCGGGCTGGAACAGAACGGCGGTTATGACCTGCATTTTTCGGAAGAGACCCTTGCGGCGCGGGTTGAAGAATATGAGGGGCTAAAGGCCAGGCTTGGCGGCGATTACCCCTACGAGGTTCTGGGCCATAACGCCCTGCGCAAGGAAGAACCCGCCATCGGCCCAAAGGTCGTTGGCGCAATTCTGCATCATCAGGACGGGCATGCAAATCCGCTGCGTCTTTTGAAGGCGCTTGCCGATGATGTGCGCCGCCGGGGCGGGCAGGTTCTGAGTGGCAAGATGGTCACCGATGTGACAAAATCCGATCTGTTCACCGTGACCTGCGCCGATGGCACGGTGGTGACATCCACCAAGGTGATCCTGTCGGCCGGGCTTGGCGCGATGGCGCTTGGCCCCAAGCTTGGCTTTATCGCGCCGATCCGGGCACAGCGCGGGCAGGTTTTGATTACCGAAAAGTTGGCGAAAATGATCAACCGCCCCTCGCTGATTGCGCGTCAGGTGGATGAGGGCGGCATTCAGATTGGCGCGACCAATGAAGAGGTCGGCCTTGACGACCGCGTGACGCAGAAGGGCCTGTCGGGCCTGGCCGCCGAGGCGATTGCCGCCTTTCCCGCGCTGGCCCGCGCGCAGCTTGTGCGAAGCTGGGGCGCGCTTCGGGTTTTGTCGCCCGATGGTTTGCCGATCTATCAGCAAAGTGCAACGATGCCGGGCGCGTATCTTGTTACCTGTCACAGTGGCATCACCCTTGCCGCAGCACACGCGACGGTCTTGCCCGAATGGCTTGAGGGCACGGATAAGGCCCCGGATCTGGAGGTGTTCAGTGAACAACGCTTTGCCGTTTCATGATCTTGGCGAGGGCCGCGCGCTTGTTGCAGTCAGTTTCGCGGGACAGGATTTGCGCCTGCCTGAGGGGGCTAATCTGGCCGCTGCCCTCTTGGCCGCTGGCATCACGACGTTCCGCCACACGCCGGTATCGCACGCGCCGCGTGGGCCGTTTTGCATGATGGGGGCCTGTTTCGATTGTCTGATCGAGGTCGAGGGCGTCACCCGTCAGGCCTGTATGATGGA
>CBDTZA010000378.1:0-2774 GCA_965364785.1 uncultured Roseovarius sp.
TGGCTGGGTTTGACGAGGGTTTCCAGCGCGTGGATAGCGGCCAAAAGCTCCATCCGGTTGTTGGTGGTCAAGGCCTCGCCGCCGGACAATTCGCGCTCCTTGACGATTTTATCGCCCTCGGTGGCGCGCAACAATGCGCCCCAGCCGCCGGGGCCGGGATTGCCCGAACAGGCCCCGTCGGTATAGGCAAACAGCTCAGCCATGGGCGGCAATCGCAATCCAGTCGGCCATTTCCCCGCTTAGCCCGACATCACGACCGGTGGCAGAGGAAAACGGGGTGAAACCGGCGGCGCTCAGCAGGGTGTGAAGATCATCGGCGGTGTAATAGGTATAGAGGCGGCCAAGGGCGTCGCGATGCGCGCCGGTGCCGGATTTGACGGCGATGTGGAAAAGACCACCGGGTTTCAGGGCCATGTGAAGCGCCGACAGATGGCGGGGCATGTCGGTGCGCGGCGCATGCAGCAGCGAGAAATTCGCCCAGATGCCATCGTAAAGGTCGTCACCTGTGATCTCGTCGAAACTGGCGAGACGGGCGGTCACGCCGGGCGCGCCGCCAGAGAGGGCCACCATTTCCGCAGAGGCATCCGTGGCCGTCACCCGCAGCCCCGACCCCGCCATATGGGCCGCGATGATGCCCGGACCACAGCCAAGATCAAGGACATGCGCGCCGTGCGGCAGGGCGCCAATGAACGTCGCCAAAAGCGGATCAGAGACCGCATCGGCGGTGGCAGAGGCATATTTGCCCGCCATCTCGTCATAGACGCGCAGGGTTTCCGGGTCGCGGGTCAAAAGAATACTCCGATCGCAAGGCAGATCAGCACGACTGAGGTCAGCAAGACACGCAGGGCCATCCACCACGGCGGGGTAACACCGTGATGCCAAAAGAGCCAGTCAAGACCAAGCAACCCGACAAACCCCGCCATCAGCGAGATGCCTGCGCTGGTCGGGCCGCCGCCAGTCATGAAAAACGCCCAAAGTGCGGGAAGCACCGAAAGGGCATAGCCGCTGGTGGCGCGGGGGCCGCTTAGCTGTGCGGCAAATCCCCAGAGCACGCCCGACATGAACGACAGGATCACCGCGCCGTAAAACAGCATCACGTAAGGCCCGGCAAAGCGCGGTCCGATGATGCGGGCGGTCCAGAGGCCAAGATCAGGCAATAAGACGGTGATCGCCCCCCAGATAAAGGGCAAAAGGCCGGCAAGGCCAAGGATAAGCGGGGCGCGGGGGATCGTTTGCATGGGCGGCAACATGGCTTTGTGATGATCGCTTGGCAAGAGGCCGTTGCGCGCGTCCGTCTACTTTGTCAGGCGGCCGCCGGGCAGTAGGCTCGGATCGGCAATGGTGAGAACACTATTGCCTTCGCGGTGCAGGCCAAGGCGGGTGCAGACCGCCTCGGAGGGGGCATTTCCCGGCTCGATGCCGGTAAAGACCTCGCTAAAGCCATAGCGTTCCTGCACCTCGATCAGGGCCATGGCACCGAGGATAAGCGCCAGATGCTGGCCGCGCCGTTCCGGCAGGGTGGCAAGCATCCCCCACCAGCATTGCCGCTGCCCCATAGGGTGACCCGGGTGCAGAAAGCTGGCCGCCCCGGCGCAGGCGACGCCCTTGCCGCTGTGGTCCAGGGCCACAAGGCCAAGGCCGGGCTTGCGGATGCCGCGCAGGACCGCGCCCGAGGGCGGCAGGACGCCGCAGGCAAGAGAGACAGCCGCGAGTTGCGCCATGGCCTCGGGCGGGGTGTCCGGCCCCATGCGCACGATTGTCAGATCTGGCGGCAGTGGATGGCGATCCAGCAAGGCGCGGGCGGTTTGTGTGGCCTCATGCGCGCCAAGCCAGCGGGCGTAATGGGTTGTCGAGAAATCGCGACGCTGCGCCTCGGCTTTCCAATGCTCGATATCGCTATCATCGATGGTCGCCACGGAGCCGCTGCCTTGCAGAGCAATCAGCGATGCCAGCCTGTCCATGGATTGCCCGTTGGGGGAGGATAATCCGACGGTGCGGCCGTAATAGGTCAGCTGCGGGTCGGTATCGGTGAGGTCAAACAGTGCGCGCCCGCGCCGCAAAAGCGATATCTGCGCGGCGTTTCCGAAATAGTCCTGCTGAGCCGTTGTCATGGCGTTGTCCCCAGTGCTGGTGGAGAAAGTATCGCACGACCGGATGAAAAAAGAAGCATGAAACAAACCCGCGCGATGAGGCGACCGCGTTGCGGGCGATCCTCAGGCCGGGCTGCGCAGCACGCGGGGCACTTTGAATTCGACGTCTTCGGTGGCGGTTTCCACCTCTTTGATGGTCACGTCATAGCGGCTCTGAAGCGCCTCGATCACCTCATTCACAAGTACCTCGGGGGCCGAGGCGCCAGCGGTGATGCCGATGCTCTTGATGCCCTCAATTGCGCGCCAGTCGATATCGGTGGCGCGTTGCACAAGTTGGGCATAGCCACAGCCCGCACGTGCGCCCACCTCGACCAGACGGCGCGAATTGGACGAGTTTGGCGCGCCGACCACAAGCATCGCTTCGGCCTTTTGCGCCATTGCCTTGACCGCCTCCTGACGGTTGGTGGTGGCGTAACAGATGTCTTCTTTATGCGGGCCTTTGATGGCGGGAAACTGGGCCTGAAGGGCGGCGACGATATCGGCGGTGTCATCGACCGACAGGGTGGTCTGGGTCACAAAGGCAAGCTTTTGGGGGTCGCGAACCGCAAGGCCGGGCACATCGGCGGGGGGCTCGACAAGCAGGACCTCGCCATCGGGCAACTGGCCCATGGTGCCGACGGTTTC
>CBDTZA010000379.1:0-2764 GCA_965364785.1 uncultured Roseovarius sp.
AGTTCTCAATGGAAATCATACGCCTGCCCGGGTCACTTCTGGGTGGAAATCAACAATTTACGGAACAGAGCCCGCATCGCGCGGGCCTTTTCTTTTGCCTTGTTCACCGTGGAGTGCGCACGGTTATGGTCCTAACGCGCATGGAATTGCCATACATTGCAAGGATTCTTTATTTTAATTTATTTAATATCAGATACTTACCATATTCAGGTCGTGCTACGAATCAGTTGGGTGCGCACTCTCATGCCCCATTGGCAAAATCGTGATGCTGCCGACATCTTTAAAGGTTTGATTTTCCGCGCCCCGCTTGTCACAAATAGACAACCGATCCAAAGGGAGACGGATATGCGGCCCCTTGTGCTTGCCGCTTTGGCATCTGCCCTGCTCATTGCGGGCGCGTCTTTTGTCGGGGCCGACCCGACCGGCACGTTTCGCCATGCCCATAATGTGGGCTTTGGCGCCCATTCAAGCCTTGATCCGGCATCCAAAGGCCGGGTGCTTCAGATCATCGAGAAAATCCAGAGCCGCCTTGTGCGCCCCGGACGTGGTGGCAAACCCGCCCCTGACCTCGCGATGCGGTGGGAGCCTGACGCGACCGGCACGATCTGGACCTTTCATTTGCGCGAAAATGTGCGGTTTCACGACGGCAGCACGTTTGATGCCGACGATGTGGTCTATTCCCTCAAGCGCGTGATCAACCCGGATGCGGGCAGCCCGGCGCGCGCCGCCGTCAAGATGATCGAAACGGTCGAGGCGCTTGATCCGATGACCGTGCGCATGACGCTTATCTCAACCTTTGCCGACCTGCCGCTGCAATTGATGGACCCGCGCCTGCGGATCATCCCCGAAGGCTCTGGCGAGAGCATCGCGCAGACCGGCACTGGCACTGGGCCGTTTCGGGTCGAGAAATTTGACCCCGACGGCATCACCATCCTGACCGCCAATGAGGATTATTGGGAAGGCCCGCCCGCCCTTGCCCGGATCGAAGTGATCGGCGTGCCCGATGCACAGGCGCGCCTGCAGGCGTTTCTGAGTGGGCAGCTTGATATGGAGCGCGGGATCGTGCCGCTTTTGCGCCGCGCGCTTGATAAATCCCTGCACTATCAACTGCTTGAAATCCCGACCGGCAACTGGATGGGGCTGGTGTTTCGCACCGATGTGACGCCGTTTGATGATGTCCGCGTGCGCCTTGCGATGCGCCTGAGTGTCGACCGCGACGAGATGCTCAAGCTGGCGCTTGATGGGGGCGGGGTGGTGTCGTGTGACACGCCGGTGGCGCCCAATGACCAATACCGCGCCGATATGAGCTGTCCGCGCGACGTTGAGCGCGCCCGCGCCCTGTTGTCCGAGGCGGGTTATCCTGACGGGATTGGTATCGAGGTGTATGTCTCCTCGCTGGATCAATCCTGGCCCCTGATCGGTGTGACGTTTCAGCATCAGGCCGCCGCCGCCGGTATTCGTGTCACGCTGGTGAATGCCTCTGCTGATGGCTATTGGTCCAATGTGTGGATGAAAAAGGACGCCTTTACCACAAGCTGGGGCGACCGCCCCGCCGATCAGGCGCTCAACGAGGCGTTTCATTCCACGGCCAAATGGAACGAAAGCCATTACAACAATGACGCCTTCGACGCGCTATTGGCCAAGGCCCGCGCCGAGCTTGATTTTGGCAAACGTCGCGGGCTTTATGCGGCCGCGCAAAAGAAGCTGCGCGAGACCTCTGGCACTCTGATCCCGTTTCATGTGACCCAGCTTGTCGTGCTCTCAAACCGCGTCACCCATTTTGATCCGGTGCCCAATGACGCCCTCAGATGGCACCTGGTCAGCGTAGAGTAACGGACCAAGCGCCTAGTAGGTCCCCGCCACATATTTCGCAATCGCCCCGCCGCGTGAATTGACGTCAAGCTTTTTATAGATCGCCTTGAGATAATATTTGATGGTATTTTCCGACAGGCCAAGCCGGGCGGAAATCTGAAAGTTCGTCAGACCATCCACCAGAAGCCTCAGAATTTCATGCTCTCGCCGGGTGAGGGCATCGGTCTGCTCGCCGGTCAACCGCTTGAGAGGCGGCAATCACCAACACGCTGAACACTGGCGACCGGGTGCTTATGTCGCGCTTTGGCCAGTTTTCGATGCTCTGGGTCGATATGGCTAAGCGGCTTGGGCTTGAGGTGGACTGGGACAAGGGCGTGCCGCTTGATGACTATGCCGCCCGGTTGCGATCGCGCCGCCCGACAAGGTTCAGGCCCGCGCCAATATCATTCAGGCGCTCAACGATATCGACTGGAAGGCCAAGGGCAAAACCATGTCGACCCGCATCAACGGGCTTGATACCCATTACATGTATCGCGACGTGGTCGAGACATGTATCGCGACGTGGTCGAGATCGTCGAACAGGCCGACCAGCATCTGGATACGATTCTTGTGCCCAAGGTTGGCGTGCCCGGCGATCTTTACGCGGTCGAAACCATGATCAGCCAGATCGAAACCGTTATGCGGTTCAGCCAATAAGATCGGGCCACAGGGCAAACTGGCCAGCCGCCTTTATGTTGAAGAGGGCGGCATGGAGATCGAGGATATTTCGGCCAATGAACCCGATTCGATCAACCGCTCTGTGGTCGATCCGGCCGTCGGCATGCAGGCCTTTCAGGCCCGCGAGTTCGCGTTCTCGCTCGGGCTTGACCCGGCGCTTATCCCGCAGGCGGTCAAGACCATCACCGGCTGTTATCGCGCCATGGCGAGCTTGATGCCAGGATGTCGCTTGACG
>CBDTZA010000380.1:0-2761 GCA_965364785.1 uncultured Roseovarius sp.
ATGAAGCCGAACGCCGCGGGATCGAACCGCTGGCGCGTATCGCGTCATATGCCACCGCCGGTCTTGATCCGTCGATCATGGGCGCGGGTCCGATTCATGCCAGCCACAAGGCCCTCAAAAAAGCGGGCTGGTCGGTTCAGGATCTTGACCTTGTCGAGGCCAACGAAGCCTTTGCCGCACAGGCCTGTGCGGTCAATAAAGAGATGGGCTGGGATCCGGCAATCGTGAACGTGAATGGCGGCGCGATTGCGATTGGCCATCCGATTGGTGCCTCGGGCTGTCGGGTTCTGAACACCCTGCTGTTCGAGATGAAACGCAGGGACGCCAAGCGCGGTCTTGCCACGCTGTGCATCGGTGGCGGCATGGGTGTCGCGCTCTGCGTCGAACGCCCTTGAGCCACGGCCCACTCTGCGGTTCGCTAATAAGAGGGGTGCCAGCAACGGCGCCCTTTTTTTAAAGTCGTACGGTATTTTCTTTACAGAGTTGACCGGCTCGCGAAGATTTTATCTCGCAATAATGTTGCGCATCCAAACGCACAATAGTAACCAAGTTACCAACCCCTAAGCCAGATTGGAGGACACCATGGCAAGAACTGCACTCGTCACCGGAGGAACACGCGGGATCGGCGCGGCCATCTCGAAAGCCCTTAAAGCCGAAGGGCACAACGTTGCCGCCACCTATGCCGGGAATGATGAGGCCGCCGCCGCCTTCACCGCCGAGACCGGCATCAAGACCTACAAATGGAACGTCGCGGACTATGATGAAAGCGTCGCAGGCATCGCACGCGTCGAGGCCGAAGTCGGCCCTATCGACATCGTTGTCGCCAATGCCGGTATCACCCGCGATGCGCCGTTCCACAAAATGACGCCCGAGCAGTGGCATCAGGTGATCGACACCAACCTGACCGGTGTTTTCAACACCGTGCACCCGGTCTGGCCGGGCATGCGTGAGCGCAAATTCGGCCGCGTGATCGTCATCAGCTCGGTCAACGGGCAAAAGGGCCAGTTCGCTCAGGTGAACTATGCCGCGACCAAGGCCGGTGACCTCGGCATCGTGCGCAGCCTCGCGCAGGAAGGTGCGCGCGCCGGCATCACCGCCAACGCCGTTTGCCCTGGCTATATCGCAACCGAAATGGTCATGGCCGTGCCCGAGAAAGTGCGCGAGTCGATCATCAGCATGATCCCCGCAGGCCGCCTGGGTGAACCCGAAGAGATCGCCCGCTGCGTGACGTTCCTGGCGTCAGAAGATGCCAGCTTTATCAACGGCTCAACCATTTCGGCCAACGGCGCGCAATTCTTCGCCTGATGCGCCGCGCGATATGCGCAAAATACAATACAAAAGGGCCGGTCACGTGGACCGGCCCTTTTTTCATCAAAGCAAGAACTTCATTTAGTCATCGGTCAAAACAAACCCTTGCCATGCAAGCCTATGCGGCAAGGCAGGGCCATGTAGCCGATATCGCTGCGGTTAGATCAGGCCGTCACAGACAGCCTTTCGATCTCTTCTTTCAAGCGCAGCTTTTGTTTCTTGAGTTCAGCAATTTCCAAAGTGCTGGTGCCCGGGGCACGTTGTGCCACCTCCACCTGTTCCGAGAGAGTCATATGTTTTTTCTTCAGTTCCTCGATGTGTGAACTCAAGCTCATGGGCCGTCTCCTCTTTGGTTTAAAGTCAACATCCCCACTGCAACACAAAATCATAATTCTGTCACGCTGCGCGCGCAGCATAAGCGGACATTTTCCGAGAGGATTGTCGTTAAATCAGACGGGAAAAGGCAGATCTGCCGCTTTTCGCAGCACCTGAGAGGTGGCGCTTGTGTAGTTTTCGCCGTCCAGGCCGTGCTCAGAGCCCTCATGCAACAGCCAGCCATCGTGCAGGCGGAAACCAGCGCGTCCACCTTTGCGCCCACGCAACAGCACCAGCCGCGCCGCGCGGCCGCGTCGGGGAATCAGCGGAAGCACCTCGAGGCTGCCAAGATGTATGGTCATGGCGGCGAGAAGGTCGGGCAAGCGTTCGGCGCGCTGGATAAAGGTCACGCTGCCCTTTTGGGCCACCCGCCGCGCCGCCGCCCTTACCCAACCCGCCAGCGGCAGGTCCTCGCCCATCGCCAGTTCGCGGTCCGAATCACGCGCAGCGGTGCTGTGGCGACGGTCAAAATAGGGCGGGTTGGCGATGACGTGGTCAAATTGCTGTTGGCGCAGGGCGTCGGGCATTTGTGCGAGATCACCGGTCACCACATCAAGCGCCAGATCATTGGCCAGCGCATTGCGCCGCGCAAGCTCGGCATAGGCCGGTTGCACCTCAAGGCCGGTAAGGATCACGCCGGGCACCCGCGCACCCACACAAAGCCCCGCAACACCCCCGCCACAACCAAGATCAAGCACCCGGTCGCCCGCACGCGCAGGCACGCTGGCGGCCAGAAGAACCGGATCAACCCCGGCGCGATAGCCATCTTTCGGTTGGGCAATCACAAGGCGCCCGCCAAGAAAAGCATCATGGCTTAGCTCGGCCTCGTCAAAGCCGTCACGCCTCAAGGTCAAACCCATTATCAAGAAGCGCCACGCGCGCTGCTTTGTAATCGCCATCGGCCACCATAAGGCGGCGCGGAAAAATCCCGATTGATCCCTCAAGGCTGCTCATATTTACGTCTATTTCAAAGCAGTCTATACCCTCGCCCTGAAGCAGGGCCTGCGCAAAAGCGATGGACGTCAGATCATTCGTGCGTAAAAGCTGTTTCATGGGACCGACATAAGGACACCAAAGA
>CBDTZA010000381.1:0-2757 GCA_965364785.1 uncultured Roseovarius sp.
GGGCCTGCGGTCTTGCGCGAAGTGATCGTGCCGACGCCATTCTGGGCCTATCCGGCCGCCGCGCGTGCGGCGGATGGTCCCGAGGCTGGCAAACGGATCGAAGTGGCGCAGATTTCGGCTAGTTTCGGGCCCGGCAGCTTTGCCCGGCACGATCTCTGAGCAGGGCGCAAACCGCTTTCATCGTTCCAAAAATACTCCCGCCGGAGGCGTCCGGCGGGAAAGGTCCACTCAGCGGCCGCGGATGCGCGGATCAAGCGCGTCGCGTAATCCGTCGCCGAGATAGTTGATGCTGAGCACCGTCAGCGAGATCGCAAAACCGGGCCAGAACACCCGTTCGGGATAATCCTGAAGATAGACCGTGGCATCATTCAGCAACCGCCCCCAGGTCGGAAAATCAGGCGGAAAGCCCAGCCCCAGGAAGGACAGCGCACTTTCGGTGATGATCGCATTGGCAATGCCAAGCGTGGCCGACACCATGATCGGCGACATCACATTGGGCAGGATATGCCGGGTGATGAGGTTGTAATTCGTAGTCCCGATCGAGCGGGCCGCAAGGATGAACTCGCGCTCCTTCAACGCCAGAACATCGCCGCGCACAATCCGCGCCGTGGGCATCCAGCTGGTCACGCCAATGGCCACCACGATCAGGATGAAAATGCCGTTCTCCGGGCCAAAGGCGCCGTTGAGCGTTTCGCGAAACAACAGTACCATCACCAACAGAAGCGGTAAAAGCGGCAGCGACAAAAAGAGGTCGGTCAGGCGCATCAGCGGCCCGTCGAGCCGCCTGAAGAACCCCGCCAGCACGCCCACAAGACTTCCCAATCCAAGCGCCAGAAGCATCGCCGTCAGGCCGACCGCAATCGAGGTCTGCCCGCCGGCCATCATCCGCGCCAGACTGTCGCGGCCCAGTTGATCCGTGCCAAAGGGATGCGCCCAGCTTGGCCCCTGATTACGCGAGCGGATGTCGATAAAGGTGGCGTCGATCCCCCAGAGCCAGGGCCCGACAAACACCGCCGCGATGATGAAGAAAAAGATCACCGCCCCGACAAGCGCGCCGCGATGGGTCTTGAACTGATCCCAGACATCGCGCCACTGGCTGCGCGGCGGGGTGGTGGGGACCGGATCGGTCAGGGCGGCGATGGGTTTGGGCGTATCAGTCATAACGGATCCTCGGGTCAAGCACGCCGTAGAGGACATCGGCGACGATATTGAAAAAAACGATCAACACCGCCAGCATGAAGGTGACGGTCTGCACCATCGGCAGGTCATTGGCCTGAATGGCGGTGATCAAAAGTTGGCCAAGCCCGTTCACCTTGAAAATCTGTTCGGTGATGATCGCCCCGCCAAAGATCTGCGGCACGCCAAGCGCGATCACCGTAATCACCGGGATCATCGAATTGCGCAGCACATGCACCATCACCACGGTCATCTCCGAGAGGCCCTTGGCCCGCGCGGTGCGCACGTAATCCTGATTGAGATTATCCAGCATCGAGGCGCGCATGAAGCGGCTGATCTGGGCGGTGGTTTGTAGGGCGAGCACCATCACCGGCATCACCATTTGCATCAGTTGCTTCTTGAACGTGACCCAGTCGACCACCACAAGCGTGGTGTCATAAATTGAGGGCAACCAGCCAAGCTGCACCGAAAAGATCACGATCACCAACACGCCCGAGAAAAACGGCGGCACCGAATAGCCGACCATGGTGATGAATGTGCCGGCCTGATCAAACAGCGAATATTGCCGATAGGCCGAATAGACGCCGATGGGCAGGGCAATCAGCACGCCGACCACATAGGACATCGCCACCACCCAGAGGGTCTGGGGCATGCGCTGAACAACGACGTCCATGACGGGGCTGCGGAATTGCCAGCTGAGAACACGTTGTTGGCCGCCGACAAGATCGGTGCCAAACACCCAATCGGCAAAGACCATCGGCTCGACGATGAAAAACTGCCACATCCATTTGATGAACCGCACATGGGTCGGCTCGCCCAATCCAAGCGCAAGGCGCATCTTTTCCTTGACGTCGGGCGGCACGGTCAGCGGCACCTGCGCCATCGGATCGCCGGGGGCCAGTTCGAGCAACAAAAAGATAACAAGGCTGATGAACAAAAGCGTCGGGATGGCAAGGACAAGCCGTCGGATCGTATAGGTCAGCATGCGCGGCGCCTTTGCAGATCAGTCGTACTTCGGGGGCATGAGGGCACCCGCCCCGGTGTCGCAACCGGGGCGGCGCAGTCTCAGGTCACTCTTTCACGCGGTACCAGTCGGCGGCATTCCACAGCTCGGTATCCCAAGTGTTCAGCTCAACACCGCCAAGGGTGTTCGAGCGCGCCGACACCCGGCCACGATCGACCAGCGGCACGATAGTATAGCTGTCCTTGGTTAGCATATCATTGAGCTTTTTCGCGATATCACCGCGCTTGCCAATATCTGCCGTGCGGCCCAATTCCTTGATCAGCTCGTCATAGGCCGGATCGCAATAGCGGTTGATGTTCTCGCCCTGCCATTGGCTTTCGGGGCGCGGCGCCTTGTTGCAGGTCCGCGAGGCCAGATAGGCCTGCGGGTCGGTGCCGTCAAAGTTGTTGGCATACATTTCAACATCGGCATAGAACTTCTGGAAGGTGTCCGGGCTGCCCGGATCACCGCCAAAGAAGACCGATGCCGAAATATTGCGAAGCTCGGTTTCCACCCCGATCTCGCCCCACCACTGTTTGATCAGCGCCTGAAAATCCTGACGCACGGCATTGGTCGAG
>CBDTZA010000382.1:0-2752 GCA_965364785.1 uncultured Roseovarius sp.
GTACCATGGCGTTGAAACGCGATCCATCGGCAAGACGGGCGTCGACATAGGGGTTGGATTCATCCACCCGCCGACCCACGGCCGAGACGATCTTGTCGATGATCCGCATCAGGTGCTTTTCATCCTTGAAGGTCACATCGCTCAGGCTCAGCTTGCCGTCGCGCTCCACGAAAATCTGATGCGGTCCGTTGACCAGAATATCGTTGACCGTGTCGTCTTTCAGAAGCGTTTCAAGCGGGCCAAGGCCTTTGACCTCGTCATAAAGCTCTTGTGTGAGGGTCACGCGATCTTCGCGGTTGAGAACGATGCCCTTTTCTTCAAGGATTTCCCCCGCGATCGAGCTGATCTCAGCGCGCAGATCACCCTCTGTCGCGGTATCAAGCGCGGCAAGGTTGAGGTTATCGAGTAGCGCGCGGTGCAGTTCGATCTTGATCTCGCCGATCCGGTCCTTGCGCTTGCGTTCTTTATCGGCGCCCACAACAGCGGCGGGGGCCGTCGGCAAAGGTTTGCGGAACGACGGCGCAGCCGCCTCTTCGATCGGGGCGGTCTTGGGCTCTTCCACGGCGCGCAATGTGGTGCTCGCCTTGGTGGCCGCAGGCTTTTTATATCGGGAAAACATTGGTTTTAGACCCTTTCCTATGCGGCTTCTGCGTCGCTTTTACCCAGCTCATGCAAAGAGCTGGCCAGCTTGGCAATTTCACGGCGTAACGGATTTTTGGCAGCAGCAGACGCAAGCGGCAGGCCATGATCCGAGCTTTGACAAACCGCGCGCCCACCATCGGGCAGCAACAGTTCAATACTGATCTCAAGGCTTTCAGCCATGCGTTTGACGCGGCTTTTGCCGTTCAGATCGGTGAATTTAGGGGCGCGGTTCAGGCAGAACCGCAGCTTTTCGATCGGCAATTCTTCGGATTGCAGGGCGCGTTTCATCCGCAGGGCGTTTTGCGCCGAGCGCATATCAAGCTCCACTGTTGCAAAATAGATCTGCGAGGCGTTCAGCACCGCTTCGGTCCATTGCACCAGCGTGGTGGGCATGTCGACGATCACATAATCAAAATGCCGCCGCGCAATCTCAAGCACCTTGTTGACGTCCTCAGATGTGACCATATCCAGCGGAATCATGTCCTTGGGCGCGGTCAGCACCCAAAGCTTTTCCTCAAAGCACACAAGCGCCTGACGGAAAATATCATCGTCCATGGTTTCGGTGTCCGACCACATTTCAAACACAACCTCGCGGCGCGGCAGGTCAAGGAAGGTGGCTGCCGATCCGAATTGCAGGCTGAAGTCGAGCAAACAGACCTTGGGAGGATTCGCCTTTTCAACATTGGCCAGTTCCCAGGCGAGATTGACCGCAAGCGTCGTCGCCCCGGTGCCCCCGGCAAGACCCTGCACCGCCAAAAGCACGCCTGTGCCTTCGGTCGCGCGGTCTATCGCAACAGGTGCCGCGCTTTGCACAGGTGGTTCGGGCTTTTGCAGGCGCTCGATGGCGGATTGCAATTCGTTTTCCGGCAGCGGGTAGGGCACGAATTCATCGGCCCCCTGACGTAGCAACTGATGCAACGCGGCCGGGCTTACATCTTCGGCGATCAGGATGACCTTGATGCCTTTACTGCTTGCCAGGCCAATGATTTCGCCCAGCATGACAAGGTCATCTTCGTCGGTTGCGTCGATGGCAACCGCCACGAATTGAAGCGAATCGGCTTCGGGTTGGTTGAGAAAGGCCAAGGCCTCAGCAAAGCCAAGATCCCCCCAGTTTTCGCCAAGCGCGGTTTCCATATCCTCTATCAAAAGGTCGAAATTCTGCACGTCGCGGCTAATTGTACAGGCGACGATCGGATTGGGTTCTGGTTGTTTTTGCACAATACTGCTCATTTAATCGGTCCTGTTATTGCCATCGCCATGCAGGTTCCGCGGATTTGGCCGCGAGACATGGAAAAGCCATGTGGTCTGCGTGGCGCCCCATACATCAGGGAACGCTCATTACTGAACGAACATGGCTGTAAATCTTGGCGACATTTAGGCCAAAAGATCGTAATTGTGCGGTCTTAAGACACAAAAAACCCGCCCAATTGGGGCGGGTTTCAGTTGGCCCGGCCTTAGCCGAACAGGGAGAATTCCGTATGCCGCTACTCGGCGATGGTGTCGCCGGCAATCATTAACAGGGTAGAGGTGGGCACAGCGCTTTTGATATATTCGCGATAGACCACCTCGGCATATTTGCCGTCCATGATGATCGGGCTTGATTTCACAAAGCCCGATACCTCGGTCACGGTCCGCCGGTTACGGCGTTCGCGACCCTGCGTCACGATCAGCGGCTGGGTTTCGCCAAAGGACGCAACAGCCTCTAGGCGAGAGCGGCTGATACCCTGAGATGACAGGAAGGACACGACGGCTTGCGCGCGGCGCATACCAAGAGTTTTGTTATACCCGTTCGGGCCGACCGCATCGGTATGCCCGTAAACCCGAAAGCGCACTTCGGGGAACTGACGGATCCAATTGGCCTGCTCGCGCAGCGTATCACGCGCCCCGTTATCCAGTTGCGCCGAGTTGAAGGCAAAGTTGACAGTGCTCATCACCTCGTTGGAAAATCGGTTCGAGAGGTCATAGACATAGCTTTTCTCGCCAGTCATCACCAAGTGGTTGTTCATATTGGCGTCGCCGAAACTGCCGCTATCCGCCAAAGCACCCGCCTCGGAGGAATAGGATCTATAGACCTCGCCCTGTTGCGAACAGGCAGAGGCGGCGACGAGAC
>CBDTZA010000383.1:0-2750 GCA_965364785.1 uncultured Roseovarius sp.
TGTTCATGCGCGGTGACGAGGTCGAGGCGGCCTGGGCCTGGACCGATCCGATCATTGCCGACTGGGTTGAAAACGGCGCCGCGCCGCTGCCTTATATTTCTGGTGGGTCCGGGCCCGACGAGGCGCTTATGCTAATGCATCGCGACGGGCGTCGCTGGCGGGAGATCAAGCCATGAATTTTGTTGAATATGCCGATTCCGAAATGCTGGCAATTAATCTGGCCAATGTGCTGGCCGGAGAGTTGAGGGCGGCGCTGGACCACCGCGACCGCGCGCTTTTTGTCGTTCCGGGCGGCACCACGCCGGGGCCGATCTTTGATGATCTGTGTGATACCGATCTTGATTGGGACCGGGTCGATGTGCTGCTCAGCGATGAACGTTGGCTGCCCGAGGTTCATCTGCGCTCGAACACAAGGCTGATCCGCGAGCGGCTTTTGACCGGGCGCGCGGCCAAGGCGCGCTATCTGCCGCTTTATGCCAAGGCCGAAACCCCCGAGGCAATCCTGGCCGAACTAGAGGCCAATATCGTGCCGCATCTGCCGATTGCGGTCTGTCTGTTGGGGATGGGGGCGGATATGCACACCGCCTCGATCTTTCCCGGCGCCGACAAGTTGGAAGAGGCATTGGCGGTGCGTGCGCCGCTTTTGGTGCCGATGCGCGCGCCGAACGTGCCCGAGGTGCGGGTGACGCTCTCGGCTCGTGTGCTGGACGAGGCCCTGTGCAAACATATCGTCATCACCGGTGCGCAAAAGCGGGCCGCCATCGAGCGCGCCCAATATATGCGCCCCGTCGAGGCGCCGATTGTGGCGGTCTTGTCCGGGGCAACGGTGCATTGGGCGCCTTGAAAGGGCGCCTCTGAAAGGCAATGTGATGTGGCAAAAGCTAAAGGGTTTGGCCGATGAGGCCGCCAAGACGGACATCATTGATCTGTTCAAGGCCCCTGGGCGTGCCGAAGAGTTTTCGCTGCGCTTTGACGGGATGCTGTTTGATTATTCCAAGACCCGTCTGATCGAAACCAGCCGCGCGGCGCTGATTGATCTGATCGCGGCGCGCGATGTGGCTGGGCGGCGTACGGCGATGTTTCGCGGCGATCCGATCAACGAAACCGAAGGGCGCGCCGTGTTGCACACCGCGTTGCGCAACCTCTCGGGCGGGCCGATCCGGGTTTTGGGCGAGGATGTCATGGCGCAGATCAACGCGTCGCGCGCGGCCATGCAGGTCTTTGCCGAAGACGTCCGGTCCGGGCGGTTTCAGGGCGCGGGTGGCCCCATCACCGATATCGTAAATATCGGCATTGGCGGCTCGTATCTGGGGCCGGAAATGACCGTGATGGCCTTGCGGCCCTATCATGACGGGCCGCGCTGTCATTTTGTGGCCAATGTGGATGGTGCGGATATTTCCGATTGTCTACAGGGGCTTGACCCGACGCGCACGCTTGTGATCGTGGCCTCGAAAACCTTTACCACGATTGAGACTATGACCAACGCCGCCACCGCGCGGGCCTGGATGGCGGGCGCGCTCAAAGACCCCGGCGCGCAGTTCGTGGCGCTGTCCTCGGCGGTGGATAAAACCGGCGAATTTGGCATCGCGCCCGAGCGCGTGTTTGGCTTTGGCGATTATGTGGGCGGGCGGTATTCAATCTGGGGGCCGATTGGCCTTTCCTTGATGATCGCCATCGGGGCCGAGAGATTCACCGAGTTTCTGGCCGGCGCCGAGGCGATGGATCAGCATTTTCAAACCGCCGCGCCGCTTGAGAATATGCCGGTGATGTTGGCGCTTGTGGGGATCTGGCACCACCAGGTGTGGGGGTACGGCACGCGCGCGGTGCTGCCCTATGATCAGCGGTTGTCGCGATTGCCGGCTTATCTGCAACAGCTTGAGATGGAAAGTAACGGCAAGGGCGTCACCATGCAGGGCGCGCCGCTTGAGGGGCCATCGGGGCCGGTTGTCTGGGGTGAGCCGGGCACCAATGGCCAGCACGCGTTTTACCAGCTTATCCATCAGGGCACGGCGGTGATCCCCTGCGAATTCATGGTTGCGGCCAAGGGGCACGAACCCGATCTGGCGCATCATCACCGGCTTTTGGTGGCCAATTGTCTGGCGCAATCGGTGGCGTTGATGCGCGGGCGCAGCATGGATGAGGCGCGCGCGCTTCTGGCCGAAAAGGGGCTAAGCGGGGAAGAGTTGGAGCGCCAGGCCGCGCACCGGGTATTTCCGGGCAATCGGCCCTCGACCACGCTGATTTATGATCAACTTACCCCGCGCCGCCTTGGCCAGATCATCGCGCTTTATGAACACCGCGTTTTTGTCGAAGGGGTGATTCTGGGCATCAACTCTTTTGATCAATGGGGGGTCGAGCTTGGCAAGGTGTTGGCGGTCAAGCTGGAACCGGTGCTGAGCGGCGAGGCGGATGGCGCGGGCAAGGACGGATCGACGCTGGCGCTGGTTAGATTTGTGCAGTCGCAGGCCGTTTGAAAATCCGGTGCCCGCCCTAAGGGTGAGGCGGGCATCGGGTGTTTTATGACGTTATCTGATGTGCGGGCATGACCCGCATCCGCGCCAGATCAGGACACAACGGGAACGCAATCAGCGATCGAGGAATCGAGCGTTTTCACGGGATCATCGGGGCCGCATTCCTCGCCGGAAACCGGATAGTGGTTTGGATCGGCACATGCCCCGAGCAAGCCGGTTGTCATCAGCGCAAGCAACAAGGCAGTAAATCTGTTCATTGTGGTTCTCCTGTTTACTGGT
>CBDTZA010000384.1:0-2748 GCA_965364785.1 uncultured Roseovarius sp.
ACCGGCGACGGCCCCGGCGTCGATATCGCGCTTGACCCGCTTGAGGGTACCACCCTGACCGCCAAGGCGATGCCGAACGCGCTGACCGTGATTGCCATGGCGCCGCGCGGCACGCTGTTGCACGCGCCCGACACCTATATGGAAAAGCTGGCGATCGGGCCGGGGTATCCCGCCGATGTCGTGTCGCTCGCGATGTCGCCGCGCGAGCGGGTCGAGGCCCTGGCAAAGGCGCGCGGTTGCCGCGCCTCGGAAATCACCGTTTGCGTGCTTGAGCGCCCGCGCCATCAGGAAATGATTTCTGAGTTGCGCGAAACCGGCGCGGCGGTGTTTCTGATCCCCGATGGCGATGTGGCCGGCGTGATCCATTGCGCCGAGGCCGAGCGCACCGGCATCGACATGTATATGGGCACCGGCGGCGCCCCCGAAGGCGTGCTGGCAGCCAGTGCCCTGAAATGCATGGGCGGCCAGATGTGGGGCCGTCTCGTGTTCCGCAATGACGACGAAAAGGCCCGCGCCACCAAGGCCGGCATCACCGATTTCGACCGGGTCTATGCGCGCGATGAAATGGTCACCAGTGACGTGATCTTTGCCGCCACCGGCGTGACCGATGGCTCGATCACCGCAGGGGTCAAGCGCCGCCCCGGTTATGTCGAAACCGAAACCGTGCTCATGCGCTCGCGCACCGGATCGTTGCGCCGGATGATCTATCGCAGCCCGCGTGACTGATCGCAGCCCAAAATCGGGGGCGCTGCCCCCGTCGCCCCTTGGGCGACCCCCCCGGGATATTTGTGGCCAGAAGAAACAGGGGCGTGCAATATGACCGGCTTTCTCGGTATCGAGACCTCGATCACCGGGCGGCAATGGTGCGGCCCCGGCATTGAACGCGACCGACAGGCCGAAGCGATGGCTCAGGCCACGTCCCTGCCCCGTCCGCTCTGTCAGACATTGGCGCGGCTTGGGGTTACGGCGCAGGAGGCTGAGGCTTACCTGACGCCCGCGCTGCGCGATCTGTTGCCTGACCCGCGCAGCCTGCGCGATATGCAATCCGCCGCCGCGCGATTTCTTTTGGCCGTCACAAAGCGCCAGAAGATCGCGATCTTTGCCGATTACGATGTCGATGGCGGCGCTTCTGCGGCGCTGTTGATCGACTGGCTGCGCCAGATGAAACACCCCGCCCCGACCCTCTATATCCCCGACCGCATCGACGAGGGCTATGGCCCGAATGAGCCCGCAATGGCCGATCTGGCCGCCGCGCATGATCTGATCATTTGCGTCGATTGCGGCACTCTCAGCCATGCGCCAGTGGCCGCCGCAAAAGGCGCCGATGTGGTGATCCTTGACCACCATCTGGGCGGTGAAACCCTTCCCGAGGCTCTGGCAGTGGTGAACCCCAACCGGCAGGACGAAACCGGCGATCTGGCGCATCTCTGTGCCGCCGGTGTCGTGTTCCTGATGCTGGTCGAGGCCGGGCGGCAATTGCGCGAGGCGGGACAAAGCGGGCCGGACCTTATGGGGTTTCTCGATCTGGTGGCGCTGGCCACTGTGGCCGACGTGGCACCGCTGATTGGCGTCAACCGCGCCTTCGTGCGGCAAGGTCTTCGGATCATGGCCAGGCGCGAGCGCCCTGGCCTTGTGGCCCTTGCCGATGTCGCGCGGATGGACGCCACGCCCAACGCCTATCACCTTGGGTTTCTGCTTGGCCCGCGGGTGAATGCGGGCGGGCGGATCGGGCGCGCCGATCTTGGCGCGCGGCTCTTGGCCAGTGACAATCTGAGCGAGGCCCGTGCCATGGCCGACCGCCTTGACCAACTCAACACGGAGCGCCGCGAGGTGGAAGCAGAGGTCCGCGCCGCCGCCATGGAACAGGCCGAAACACGCGGCTTTGACGCGCCTCTGGTCTGGGCCGCCGGCGAAGGCTGGCATCCCGGCGTGGTCGGCATTGTCGCCAGCCGCCTGAAAGAGGCCGCCAACCGCCCCGCTATCGTGATCGGGCTTGATGGGAGCGAGGGCAAAGGCTCGGGCCGCTCGGTCGCGGGTATTGATCTTGGCGCCGCCATCCAACGGCTCGCCGCCGAGGGGCTGTTGATCAAGGGCGGGGGTCACAAGATGGCCGCAGGCCTGAGCGTTGCGCGCGCCAAACTTGAACCGGCGATGGCGCGCCTGTCCGAGTTACTGGAAAAACAGGGCGCGGGCACCTATGGCGCCGCCGATCTGCGCCTTGACGGGGTTCTGATGCCCGGTGCTGCCACGGTCGAGCTGATCACGCAGATCGACGCTGCCGGCCCCTTTGGCGCAGGCGCCCCCGGACCGCGCTATGTCTTTCCCGACTGTCAGATCAGCTTTGCCAAACAGGTTGGCGACAGTCACCTGAAACTGCGCTTTGGCGATGGTTTGGGGGCGAGCCTTGACGCGATTGCCTTTGGTGCGTTTGACGGCCCTCTCGGCCCTGCCCTGATGGCCCATAGCGGCGCGCGCTTCCATCTTGCCGGGCGGCTTGAGATCAACACTTGGAACGGTCGCCAGTCGGTGCAACTGCGCCTCGAAGACGCCGCCCCGGCCGCCGCCGCACCCTGAAAACCGCAGGGGCGCGGCCTGCATCATCCACCCGGCAGATTTTCTTCGGCCAGGACGAAGTTTTTATAAAATCCCTCTTGCGCAGCCCGCCCGTTTTGCCTAGTACCGCGACACGCCAACGCTGGCCCGTTCGTCTATCGGTTAGGACGCCAGGTTTTCAACCTGGAAAGAGGG
>CBDTZA010000385.1:0-2746 GCA_965364785.1 uncultured Roseovarius sp.
CGTGCCGCCCGCCGCTGCCGTGGCTGCGGAAAAGCGTTCGTCATAACCGCCCTTTACCATTTCAGGGTGCAGCATCGAGCCAATCGTCGCCGTCGTCGCCGAGTTTGACCCAGAGATCGCCGCAAAAAGCCCGCAGGCGCCAAGCGCCGCCATCGCAAGCCCGCCACGCATCCAGCCAAGACAGGCATAGGCGAAATCCGACAGCCGCCGCGCGATGCCCGACTTGTTGATGAGATCCCCGGTAAGGATGAAAAGCGGCATCGCCAGAAGGGCAAACCCCTTGCTGAACACGTTCAGCAATTCGGCACCCAAATTATCCAGCGTCAGCCCCAGAACAAAGGAACAGCCGATAACCCAATAGGCAATCACCAGAAAAACCGGCACGCCCATCATGAAAAAGAAAGTGACCCCAACCGAGATCAAGGTGACCCATGTACCGTCGGTCATGCCGGTTCCTCCCCGATGATGGCCTGCTTGATCAGCGGCTCACCCGTTTTGTATTTGGCAATATCTTCCAGCAGATTTTCCAGCACCCGCGCGCTCATCAGCACGAAAGCCACCGGGATGGTCACCAGAAACCACCACAGCATGACATTGTCGGTGCCGCTTACGATCTGAAAATTCGTCGCCGAAAGCGCGGTCACCCGCATCGTGGCGGTAAAGACGATCACACAAAATCCGAACCACAGCAGCGCATCAAGGCCAAGGGTGATCATCTGCCCAACCCGTGGCATCATCGTGCGAAACTCGGCAAAGCTGAGATGGGTGCGCAGCCGCACATTATAGGCACAACCATACCATGCCATGATCATGAACAAGAGCGGTGGCACAGTGGTCGACCACGGCACCTGTTGGTTCATCGCAAAGCGGCGGAACACTTCGACAAAGATGATCGCGGCGATCAGCAGATAGCTGTAGACCATGATCGTGCGTTCCAGATGCTTATCCAGAAGCGGCACAAGCTTGTAAACCCAGAGCACAAGCATTGATCCCAGCAACAACAGGATACCGCCAAAAATCCAGGCGCCAGAGGTGCGCAGGGCCTGATTGATTTCCCAAGAGTCGGTGCTGGCAAAGGCCGGAATGATGGCCCAGGCTTCGGACAGAATGGACATCCGCTAAATTCCTTATGGCTGTGGGTCTGATGGCCGCGAGTGTGGGCCGGGGCGGACATGCCGCACCAGCCCATTTTTCAAAACCTTTCAGCGCAGGCTTAGCCTTTCCACCAGCGGCGCGGCTCGACATTCTCAGGCAGCATGTCGGCGGGCACTTCGCGCGCGACGTCATAGATTTCCTGATAGGTATCAAGACCACCCGACCAATTGTTCAGACGGTCACGCCATTCGGTCCAGAGCTGTGGCTGAAACTCGGGGCTACACATTTCCTCTGCCATTTTGATCTGATCATCGGCGAGGAAGGCGTTGCGCACGTTGTTTTGTGCAAAGATCGTGCCGGGCAATTGCGGATCGCTAAAGCCGACGGTTTTCACCAGCGCCGCCTCGTTTGCGGCCTGCACATGGACCTGCGCCCAATAGGACGATTCCATAACTGCATCCTGAAGATAGCCCTCAAGCCCGTCAAACACCGACGCGTTCATCGAGGTGTGCTCGGTGCCGCAGAAGAACTTGAGATCGACGCATTGGCTAACCACGGGCGACATGTTGGCATAGGCCACGGCCGAGGCCCATGTTTCGGCGCCGTCAATCAAGCCCTGCTTGAGACCATCAAGGGTTTCTTCCCAGGCCACCGGCACCGGGTTGAGGTTGAGCGCCTGCATCGCGATGCGGCCAAGCTGTGTGCCGGTGACGCGGTTCTTGGTGCCAAACAGCTGTTCAAGCTTGGTCACGGTCGGCTTGTCTTCCCAGCTCAGGCCAAGCTGAATGCCGCGCAACTCGCAGTGACTAAAGAGGAATTTCAGACCGTGGCGCTTTTCAAGCGGATCGCGCAGGATTTCCTGGCTCTTGGGATGATAGAGGAAATGATACTGCGACGCGCGGCCCGGGAACATGAAGGCATAGTCGAGCACGTTGAGATAGGGCGCGCCGCCGGCCGAGTTCTGGGTCGAGGCGGCATAAATGTCGACAATCCCCTGCTGGGTTTTCTCGACGCAGGACAGCTGTCCGCAGATCTGGTTATCGCCGATAAATTCGATGCGGATTTCGCCATCGGTGCGCGATTCCAGATCGCGGGCGAATTCCAGTGCCCCGGCCCGCTCGATCAACAGGTTGCGGGCGTTAAAGCCGGATGCGCCGAATTTCAGCGTATGCTTGGCAGGCTTGGAAAAGCGCCGCTCATAGGTCGATTCGGCCGCCGTCGCCAGATTGGCAAGGCTCATCGCGCCGCCAAAGCCGCCGGCCGCAAGCAAGGTCGAGCTCATGCCATAACGCCCCGCGAGACGGAAAAGATCCCGCCGCGAAATCTGGCCCATTTTGTGATTGATTCCCATTGTCATTCCTCCCTGAATTCCATTTTTGAGACTATCGGTATCAAAAAAGGCTAGTATAATTCTTGCAATCTGCATAGACTTTTTTTCAACAACCTTCAGGAGGGGCGTATTTTGCAAGCGGATTATATCGTCGTCGGGGCCGGATCGTCGGGCTGTGTCATCGCCAACCGACTAAGCGCCGACCCAAAAGTACGGGTCATTCTGGTCGAGGCAGGCGGGCGCGATCTCAACCCGTGGATTCACATCCCGGTCGGGTATTTCAAGACCATGCACGACCCGAAACTTGACTGGTGCTACGAG
>CBDTZA010000386.1:0-2745 GCA_965364785.1 uncultured Roseovarius sp.
TCCTGTTCGTGATGCATCCCGTGGATGACCGACCCGGCCCCAAGAAACAGCATCGCCTTGAAGAACGCATGCGTCAGCAGGTGGAACATCGCCACCGAATAGACGCCGACACCGGCGGCCACAAACATATAGCCAAGCTGGCTACAGGTTGAATAGGCGATGACGCGTTTGATGTCGTTCTGAACAAGGCCAACGGTGGCGGCAAAGAAGGCGGTCGAGGCGCCGATAAAGACAATGACCATCTTGGCCTCGGGCGCATATTCCATCAGCGGCGACATCCGGCAGACCAGGAAAACCCCCGCTGTCACCATGGTCGCGGCGTGGATCAGCGCCGACACCGGGGTCGGGCCTTCCATCGCGTCCGGCAGCCAGGTGTGCAGGAAAAGTTGCGCCGATTTGCCCATCGCGCCGATAAACAGCAGGACGGCGATCAGGTTGGCGGCATTCCATTCGCTCCACAAAAACGTCAGCTGGGTTTCGGCCAGCTGCGGTGCGGCGGCAAAGATGTCGTCAAGCTTGATCGAGTCGGTCAGGAAATAAAGCGCCATGATGGCAAGCGCAAAGCCGAAATCGCCGATCCGGTTGACCACGAAAGCCTTGATCGCGGCGGCATTGGCACTTGGCTTGCGATAATAAAAACCGATCAGAAGGTATGAGGCAAGGCCAACCCCTTCCCAGCCAAAGAACATCTGCAACAAGTTGTCCGAGGTCACCAGCATCAGCATCGTGAAGGTGAAGAACGACAGATAGGCAAAGAACCTCGGGCGATAGCTTTCGCTGTCCTTGAAGTTTTCGTCGTGCGCCATGTAGCCCATCGAATAAAGATGCACGACCGCCGACACGGTGGTGATCACGATCAGCATGATCGCCGTCAGCCGGTCCATGCGAATGGCCCAGGCGGTATCAAGCGTGCCCGACTGAACCCAGTCGAGGATAAAGATGTTATGAGTTATGCCGTCATGGCCCAGAAAGATGATCCAGCTGAGCAGAGCCGACAGGAACAACAGCCCCGTGGTCAGCCATTGCGCGCCCTTGTCACCAATGATCCGCCAGCCGAACCCCGCGATGATCGCCCCGACGAGAGGCGCGAAGAGGAGAGTGATTTCCATGACTTCAGCCTTTCATCACGTTGACGTCTTCCACGGCAATGGTGCCGCGGTTCCGGAAGAAACAAACCAGAATGGCCAGACCAATCGCGGCCTCGGCGGCGGCCACGGTGAGCACGAAAAGCGTGAACACCTGCCCCACCAGATCGCCGAGATGGCTTGAGAACGCCACGAAGTTGATATTGACCGACAACAGGATCAGCTCGATCGACATCAGAAGGATGATCACGTTCTTGCGGTTCAGAAACAGGCCGAAAATGCCTATCACGAATAACGCCGCCGCGACCGTTAGATAATGTTCAAGTCCGATCATGTCTGTCCCTCCGGGCCTTGCCCGTTCGTCTTTTATAGGTCCCCGGTGCGGGGATATGCCCCCCAAACCGCTTGTCTTAATCGCGCGTCAGCGTCAGAGCCCCTGCCCCGGCTTCACGTCTTTCAGTTCCATCGCCGATGCCGGATCGCGCCACATCTGGTGCAGCACGTTCTGGCGTTTGACATCCGTGCGGTGGCGCAGCGTCAGAACGATCGCCCCGATCATGGCCACCAAAAGGATCAGCCCCGCCAATTGGAACAGCAGGAAGTATTTGTCATAAAGCAGCAGGCCAAGGGCGGCAGTGTTCTCGACCCCCTCAGGCGCCACGGCGGCGCGGGCCCCCATCGCGCCCTCGGACGCATCCCAGGCGCCAAAGGCAAGCCCCAGCTGCATCATCAGGATCACACCGATCAGCAGGGCCAGCGGCATGTATTTCGCCATTTCCGCCTTAAGCTCGGCGAAATCGACGTCAAGCATCATCACCACAAAGAGGAACAGAACCGCAACCGCGCCGACATAGACGATGATCAACAGCATCGCCACGAATTCCGCGCCAAGCAGCACAAACAATCCCGCCGCCGAGATGAACGACAGGATCAGCCACAGCACCGAATGCACCGGGTTGCGGCTGATCACGGTGAACAGCCCCCCGACCAGCAACGAGACCGCGAACAGATAAAAGGCCATGGCCGCAATCGTCATTTGTCTTTTCCCTCTTCTTCGCTCTCGTCCATCACTTCGCGCGCGAATTCCATCGCGCGGGTCATCGACGGAATACCGGCAAACATCGACATCTGTGCGATGGTTTCGGCGATCTCATCCTTGGTCGCCCCGGCCGCTAGCGCGTGGCGCACGGTCAGGCGGATCTGTGTGTCGCTCTGCGCGCCCAGCATCGTCAGCCCGGCCAGCGTCAGCAAAAGCCGGGTTTTTGCATCAAGACCGTCCTTGCTCGCGCCCTTGCCAAAACTCATTTCCATGAATTCCTTGGGCATGGTCGGCCACAGCTTTTCAAACCCCTTCGGCGAAAAGGTTTCGAGGGCGGGGTTCATGGCCTTGGCCATTTCCTGCGCCTGATTCATCAGCATTTCAAAGGGGTTTTTAGGATCGGTCATCGGTACGGTGCATCCATTTCTAGGTTGCGGGCAATCTCGGCCTCCCAGCGGTCGCCGTTCGCAAGCAGCCGGGCCTTGTCGTAAAACAGTTCTTCACGGGTTTCGGTGGCAAACTCGAAATTCGGCCCCTCGACGATGGCATCCACCGGGCAGGCCTCCTGGCAGAAGCCGCAATAGATGCATTTGGTCATGTCGATGTCATAGCGCGTGGTGC
>CBDTZA010000387.1:0-2744 GCA_965364785.1 uncultured Roseovarius sp.
TTGCCGGTCATGCCAAGGGTGAGCAAGGTCCGGCCATGATAGGCGCCGGTAAAGGCAATGATGCCCGGACGGCACGTGGCGGCACGTGCAATTTTTACCGCGTTTTCAACAGCTTCAGCGCCAGTTGTGACCAGCAGTGATTTTTTGGCGTGATCGCCCGGCGCCAGTTCGTTCAGTTTTTCGGCCAGAGCGACATAGGGCTCGTAGGGCACAACCTGAAAGCTGGTATGGGTGTAATGATCTTCCTGCGCCTTGGCGGCGGCAATTACTTTGGGGTGACGATGCCCGGTATTGAGAACCGCGATGCCGCCGACGAAGTCGATATATCGGTTGCCCTCGACATCCCACAACTCTGCGTTCTCGGCATAGCTTGCAAAGATCGGCGCAGCAGAGACCACACCGCGCGCCACAGCCGCCTCGCGCCGCTTGACCAGCGCGGCGTTTGTTTGTACCTCAACCGCAATATCCGGTACGATCGAGATGTTGGCCTTGGACTTGGACTTGGCCGCCGCCTTGCGAGGCTTCTTGTTTACGGTATTGGACATATCAATGTTTCCTTGTTCAGATAAACACCGGTCCCATCTGGGGTTGTGTTTAAAATTCTCATAATACGTTTAATTTTGCTGTCAATCCTGTTTCCGCCAAGCCATTATCAATCTGCGACAGATGCGAGCAAAGCGTCACATTTTATTCTAAACTAGGTTACGGCGCTCGTTCGGGTATACTACATTGTTCTCGCAAAAGATTATTCCAAAAGCGCAAAAGGATCTGAACGTGGACATCGGCAAAAGGCTGCGGAAAATTCGGAAGGCACATGGTTTGTCTCAGCGAGAACTTGCCACACGGGCGGGACTGACTAACGGAACGATTTCCCTGATTGAGCAGAACAAGACCAGTCCCTCGGTCGCCTCACTCAAAAGTCTTCTGGATGCGATTCCCATGAGCATAGCAGAATTCTTTGCCACGATCGAAGAAATCAAAGACATCAAATATTTCTACCGCGCCGATGAATTCACCGAGATCGCGCCGCAAGCAGACCAAACAGCAGTGTCCCTGCGCCAGCTTGGCAATGCAACCAGCCATGCCTTGCAAATCCTCGATGAAACGTATCCGCCCAATGCCGATACCGGGCCGGAACTTCTTAGCCATGTTGGCGAAGAGGCCGGCATCGTGACTCAGGGCCAGATTGAAATCACGGTCGAAGGTCAGGTCCGGGTTTTGAACCCCGGCGATGGTTATCTGTTCGACAGCCGCCTGCCGCACCGGTTTCGCAATACCGGCACTGAAGTCTGCAAGATCATCAGCGCCTGCACCCCGCCGTCATTCTGATCCGGCGCGCAGCTCCATCTCGACCACCCCCAGCCCGGCAATCTCGCCTTTGGCCAAAAGTCCGGGCCTGACCCAGGGCAGACCGTTCAGCGATCCGGTGATCACCACCTGACCGGGGTTTAGCCCACCACAATGATCGCCAATCGCCAAGGCAAGCTTGTGCAGGGTCGCAAACGCATTGCCGCCTGGCACCCGCGCGGCACCGTCAAGATGCACCTCATCGCCAATCTTCAGGGTCGCAGTGGCCCGAGTGACGTCAATATCCTGCCACTCGCGGATCGGCGCGCCAAAGACCACAGCGCCGTTCAGCTGATTGTCGAGCATCTTCAAAAGCGCACCGGCGCTTTTGGGGTCTTCCAGACGGCTTTGCACCAATTCAAAAACTGGCAGCAATTCCACGGCCTCGCGCAGTCTGGCGGCAAAATCATGCGCATCGCGATTGGGCAGAGGGGCGATCACCCGAAAGGCATATTCAAGCTCGACCCCGATCTCTTCGTCGCGTGGCAGGGTCAGGGTTGCGGGGCTGGCATGGATATCGCTGGCATAGATCGGCGCGATCACGATAGGCGCGTCCGGCGGACAGGCCACCTTGAATCCGCCGACCGGACCCAGCTCTGCGGCAAGGGCCTCTTGCACCGCGAAGACCCGCTCGCGGGTCAGCCCCTCACCAAGCCTTTCAGGCAGTTTCGGGCCACCAGCCCGCGCCGCTCGTAACAGATTCACCAAATGGTCGGTCATGCTGCGATCACCGCGCCACTGGCGATCATGGCGTCAATCGCGGCGGCGTCATAACCTGCTTCGCCCAGAACTTCGCGGCTATGCTGACCAAGAACCGGCGCGGCGCGGCGGATGCTGGCGGGGGTGTCGCTGAACTTGATCGGATGGCCAAGGGTCTGAACCCCGCCGGCCTTGGGGTGCGGGACTTCGACAATCATATCGCGTGCCTTTGTTTGAGGATCGCTATGCATTTGCAGAATATCCAGAACCGGCCCTGCCGGCAGGCCCGCCGCCTCCATCCGGTCAAGCCAGACCTGTGTGGTCTCATGGCTTAGCTTGTCATTCAGGATGCCTTCGAGGGCGTGCAGGTTCTGCATCCGGTCCCGATTGCTGGCAAAACGCGGATCATGGCCCAGGTCCGGCGCGCCGATCACCTCAAGAAACCGCTCCCAGTTGCGTTGATTGGCGGCGCCCACATTGATCCAGCCGTCAGAGGTGCGAAACGACTGATAGGGCGCATTCAGCGGATGCGCCGAGCCAAGCGGGCCGGGCGCCACGCCGGTGGCAAAGGCGATGGCCGATTGCCAATAGGTCTGGGTAATCGCCGCCTCGAACAGCGAGGTGTCGACCTTTTGCCCCTCGCCGGTCTGTAGCATCCGCGCATAAGCGGCCGAGACCCCAATCGCGGCGATGATCCC
>CBDTZA010000388.1:0-2742 GCA_965364785.1 uncultured Roseovarius sp.
CGCACCCAGTTGATCATGCCCTTGGGGCCGCAGATATAGATATGCGTGCCAAGCGGCTGACCATCCAACAGGGCCTCAAGATCAATCGCCTGTTTTTGATCATCAAAATAGACATGCACCTTGCCGGGATGCGCGGTGGTCAACTCATCCACATAGGACCCAAGCGCCGGATTGCGGCAGGCATAGTGCAGCTCGAAATTACCGTTCATCGCCGTTAGCTGTTTGATCTGGGCAAGGAACGGCGTGATGCCGATACCGCCCGCAATCATCAGATGCTTTTTCGCCCGCAGATCGAGGGCAAAGAGGTTGACCGGATAGCTGATCATCATCTGATCGCCGGGCCTGACGGTATTGTGCATGAACAACGAGCCCCCCCGCCCCTCGTCATCGCGACGCACCGAAATGGTATAGGCGTTCTGATCCATCGGGTCCGACATCAGGGAATAGGGATTAAGGCGGGCGATATCGCCATCTTTCATTTCCACAACGACATGCGCGCCGCCGGAGAATGTCGGCAAGGGCGTGCCATCGGTGGGCACAAAGCGAAACCGCGTGACAAGGTCGTTGACCTTGATGACATCACTGACCGTAACGGCGATTTTCCGGGTTCCGGCGCTCATGAGTAAAGCTCCACCGATGCGGGCACATTGCCGGGGTCTTCGGCGTCGATGCAGACCCCCTGAAACGCCGCCAGACGGCGCGAATAGTGATCACGAACAAACAGGTTCAACCCGCAATGGCTACATTGAAACGGGTCAAGCATGACGTTCTCGGTGATGCCTTTGCAATGCACGCATTGCACGCGGCGCGCCACCGATCCGCGATGCTCAGTCTGGATCGCGGTGTGCGGAATGCCCGCATTGGTCGCCTCAAGCATGGCCTGCCCCATCAGGCCCTCAGTCCCCGCAAGATAAACCTGAAGCCCCATATGCGCGTCCTGCAAGGTACGGCGCAGGCGCGGCACGGCGGCGTCGTAGCTTGGCCCGACATAGAGCTGTTTTGGCGACAAAGCCCCGAGTTGGCTGGTAAATTTATCGCCTGTATCGCCGGGAATATAGAGAATGTTCGACTTTGCCATCAGGGTCGCGTCGATGCCGGCAAGCCGCAGGATCGCATCGGCGCCTTCACCGTCTGCGATCATCATGTGAGACTTGCCCGCGCGTGGTTCGAGCGTCCCGTATGTCGGCCTGCTCAAGATTGAAGGCGGAAAATTGAACGTGCTCATTTGGCGTCAGTTTCCTCGTTGCTCTCGGTTAGAATTGCGCGCGGCCAAAGCGACGGCCACGCGCGTTTGATGGCTTAGCCCTTTGCGGTGCGGCGTTTCTTGTCCGGGTCATGGAACGGCATCGAATGGGCAACGCATTTGATCTCGCCACTCGAGTTCTTCACGCTCATCGGCGTGCCATCGACGGCACATTCGACAGGCATGCGCGCAATGCCGACATTCCAGTCATTGAGCGGCGAATACATCCCGATGGTCACAACACCGACCTGTTTGCCGTCTTTGATCAAGGGCGCGCCCTCTGCGGCGGGCTCTTTGCCCTCAAGCTTGACACCGTAAATCTTGAAGCGCTCCTTGCCTTTCAGGCGGTAATGCTCTTCGGCGCCACGAAACCCGGTCTTGCCCGGCGAGACGGTGAAATCAAGGCCCAGCTCCCAGAGAGTATCGCCGCCCTTTTCATCCTCGAACGGATACATCTCGGAATTGTCAAAGGGGAAGAACAACAGATAGCTTTCGGCACGCAGCAAATCGAGCGTGGTAAACCGCGTGGGAATGATGCCCTTGGGCGCGCCCTTCTCGACCAGCGTGTCCCAGATATGCGGGGCGTCCTGCCCGCGACAGAAAATCTCATAACCGCGCTCGCCGGTATAGCCAGTGCGCGAAATCGTGACCGGCTTGTCAAACAGCATCGTGTGCTGGTGGCTGAAATAGACCTGATCGCGGATGCCCGGAACGCCCTGTTCCTCAAGAAAATCGACCGCCTTGGGCCCCTGAAGCGAAATATCGTGCAGGTTGTCGTCAAACCGGACATCGACGTCGCGGCCCGTTGCCGCCATCGTCAGCTGTTCGTGCCCGCCGCCGGTGCCATGTACAACCATCCAGGAATTCGGTCCCATCCGGTAGATCACGCAATCGTCCACGAACTTGCCCTCATCGTTCAGCATCGTCGCATAGGACGAGCGCCCCGGCTTGATCTTTTCGACGTTGCGCGTGGTGGCCCGGTCAATCACGTGGCCGGCATGCGGGCCGACAAGATGCACCTTGTGAAGACCGGACACATCCATGAACCCCGCATTGGTGCGGATCGCCATATATTCCTCGGTCTGATCCTTGTCATAGGTCCAGGCAGTCCCCATGCCGCCCCAATCTTCGAGGTTGGACCCCATTGCGCGGTGGCGGTCTGCCAGTGCCGAAAATCTCCAAGATGCCGTCATATCGTTCTCCCGTTTGGATGGCAGTTTACCCTGTTGGCAGCCATTTCCCGTTTTGTTCGCCCCAGTGTTGCACCGCGGTGCAGGGACGAATGACCGCCGCCATAATGCCCATATGCGCGCCACACTCTGCATAGAATTTTGCGGGTCTTTGCCCCTCAATTTCTTTGGCTGAACTTAAGAACAGCTGACAGTCAGGCATTAGCAAAAGCAATTCTCAATGAATAAAACATTACTAAACCACTACCGACTGGCGTCGGTAGGATTAACGATGTGATTTTGCAGGTACTGAAGTACGATATCTTCGGT
>CBDTZA010000389.1:0-2739 GCA_965364785.1 uncultured Roseovarius sp.
GCCGGCCGAAGCGATCAAATATGTCCGTCGCGTCGAAGAGTTGATTGATTGCCCTGTGGCGCTTCTTTCCACCTCACCCGAGCGCGAGGATACAATCCTCGTGACCGACCCGTTTGCAGATTGAGGACAAAAATGGCCCTAAGCTATAAGGCGCGCCGACGCTGGTCCTTGCTGATCTTGCTGATCGGGCTGCCCGCCTATCTGGTGGTCGCCGTCAGCGCCGTCGGCATGCTGGACCGTCCCGCCGTTTGGCTTGAACTGTTGATCTATGTCGGGCTGGGCATTGTCTGGATTATGCCCTTCAAGTTCATCTTCAAGGGCGTCGGTCAGGCTGATCCCGACGCCCTTGACAAGTGATCCTTCAAAAACCACGCGCTGCTTCTTCTTGGTAAAAATACTCAAATGTCGGCGCTGGCCCAAAAATACCGGCACCGGCATTTTGTCACCCCCGCATACGCGCGCCGTCGGCATCAAATAGCGGCTCGGTGATGAGCGTGGCGGGGTGACGTTTGCCCAATATCTCGATCTCCACGGCCAGACCCACCACCGCCTGATCCACCGGGACAAGACCAAGGGCGATGGATTTCCCGGCATGATGCGAATAGCCGCCCGAGGTGCAAAAGCCTTGCACCTCGCCGTCGATCCAGATCGGCTCGTATCCGTTCACGTCAGCGTCCTCGCCCATAACCTCGAACGCGACCAGCTTGCGTTTGGCGCCCGCGTGGCACTCGGCCTCGGCCGCCGCACGCCCGATGAAATCGGTATTTTTGGCAAAGTTGATAAACCGGTCCATGCCGGTCTCGGCGGGGGTGTAATCGGGGGAAAACTCGTTCATCCAGGAGCCAAAGAACCGATCAAGCCGCAGGGACATCATCGCGCGCATGCCAAAGGGGCGCATGGCGTGTTTTTGTCCCTCGGTCCAGAGCACATCCCAAAGCGCGCGCTGCGCCATCGGATCGCAAAAGATTTCATACCCCAGATCGCCGGTATAGCTGACCCGCTGCACCAGACACTCGACCATGCCGATGGTGGCGCGGCGGATATCCATGAATTTCATGTCCTTAACCGTGTCGCGGGTTACGGCCACCAGCACCTCGCGCGCCTTGGGCCCGGCAATCTGAAATCCGTTCAGGCGGTCACTGATATTCTCGACCCGCACATCGTCGGCCTCATTCATCGCGAACCAACGCATGTGAAACGCCTGCGCGCCGTAGGACGCGGTTAGCTGAAAGGTCTCCTCATTGAGGCAGGACACGGTGAAATCGCCCCAAAGCCGCCCCTTGGGCGACAGCATCGGCGTCAGTGACAGGCGCCCCGGCTTGGGGATGCGCCCGGCCATGATCCGGTCAAGCCAGGCGCGCGCGCCTTTGCCGGTGACAAGGTATTTGCCAAAATTATGCACCTCGTTGATGCCAACGGCCTCGCGCACCGCTTTCACCTCGCGCGCAGTCGCCTCCCAGGCGTTTGAGCGGCGGAACGACGGGGTTTCAAAGCGCGGCTCATCGCCGGTGGCAAAGTAATTGACCACCTCAAGCCCGTATTGCGCGCCCCAGACCGCGCCCATGCCGTCAAAGACGTCATACATCGGTGTCTGGCGAAATGGGCGCGCGGCGGGCAGTTCCTCATTTGGATAGCTGACCGAAAAGCGTTTCTGATAATTCTCGATCACCTTGGGGCGGGTATAGCCGGGCGTGATCCAGTCGCCAAAGCGCGCCACATCCATCGCCGTCACATCGCGCTCGCACTCACCCTCCGTCATCCATTGCGCCAGCATCAGGCCGACGCCGCCGCCCTGGCTAAATCCCGCCATGACGCCGCAGGCCGACCAATAGCCGCGCATTCCCGGCACCGGACCAACCAGAGGGTTACCATCGGGAGCAAAGGTAAAGGGGCCGTGAATGACCGATTTGACCCCGGCCTTTTCCAGCACCGGAAAACGGCGATAGGCAAACTCGATACTGGCCTCGATCTTATCAAGGTTGTCGGGCAGCAATTCGTGGCCAAATTCCCAAGGCGTGCCATCCACCGCCCAGGGCTTGCAGGGCTGCTCGTAAAACCCGATGCAAAGGCCGCGGCCCTCCTGGCGCAGATAGGATTCGCCGGCCGGGTCCATCACATGCGGATGCTCGGCGTCGCGATTGTAAATCTCGGGGATGTCATCGGTGACGATATACTGATGCTCCATCGGGTGCAGCGGCAGGTAAACCCCGGCCATCGCGCCCACCTCGCGCGCCCAGAGGCCGCCGGCATTGACCACATGCTCGGCATGGATCGTGCCCTTGTCGGTGACCACATCCCATGTGCCATCGGCGCGCGGGTTGGTCTCGCGCACCATGCAATGGGTCTCGATCACAGCGCCGCCCATGCGGGCCGCCTTGGCATAGGCGTGGGTGGTGCCAGAGGGGTCAAGATGGCCGTCGAGCGGGTCATAAAGCCCGCCAAGGATGCCATCCGTGTTAGTGACGGGAGCAATCTTGGCGATCTCTTCGGGGGTCACGATATGGGTATCAAGCCCCATATAGCGATGCTTGGCGCGCTCGGCCAAAAGCATGTCAAAGCGGTCGCGATTATCGGCCAGTGTCACACCGCCAACATGATGCAACCCGCACGACATGCCGGTGATTTCTTCCAGTTCCTTGTAAAGCCTGATGGTATAGCCCTGAAGCGCGGCCATATTTGTATCTCCATTCAGCGTATGAAACCCGCCGGCCGCGTGCCATGTACTGCCCGAGGTCAGCT
>CBDTZA010000390.1:0-2734 GCA_965364785.1 uncultured Roseovarius sp.
CAGAAGGATGATACCGCTGACAAAGTTCGACACGATGTTCTGAAGGCCAAAACCAATCCCGACCGACAATGCCCCCGCGACAATCGCAAGCGAGCTTAGGTCGATGCCGGCACTGGTGATGGCAATCAAGGCGGCCATGAATATCCCGATATAGCCGACGCCGGACACGATCGCGTTGCGCCCGCCCGCATCCAGCTTGGTCTTGGGCAAAACCGTGGTCTTGAGCGCGCCCTGCACCAGCCGCGTCAGCAGGTACCCCAGCACAAACACCACCGCCAGCGTCATGAAGATCGACGGCGAAATCTGTGTGCCGCCGACGGTCACACCCTCGGTGAACCGCACCCATATCTCGGTCAGTTGCTCAGGCCGCGCGCCCCAGACCAGCGCAAAGATCGGCAGCGACAACATCACAAGCACAAAGCCCACCAGCACCGGGATCAACGCATCTTCGGCCCCATCGCGGTTGCCGCTGAGCATGACGTACACTTCGGTCGCCACCCGTTGCAGCACCAAAAGCACAGCCAGAAGCATCAGCGACAACAAGGCCGGCAACATCATCGCCTGCGCCGCCTTGAGGTATCCAACAGCCGCCAGCACCGGCGCCAGCACCGCCATCACCATCAGTGCGCGCGACAACAGCCGCGCCAGACGGTCGCGAAAGGTTTCCTCGGCTTCGCTGTCGCCTCTGGCGGCGCGGCTGTGCATCAGCAACAGCTTGGCCAGATTGAACAGTAACAGCCCCGCCAGTACCAGAACCGGGAACAGCACCACATTTGTGGCTTCCTCGCTCCAGCTGCTTTGCTCGGCGAAAGTGCGCAGGAAATAGAAGGCCGCAATCACAAGCCCCATCAGCGCCCCATAAAGATGCCCAGAATAGCGGCACCTGGCATCAAGGTTGAGCAAGGGCGCGCGCTTTTCATGGCGCGGGAAGATTTGCAGGGCCAGCCACCGCGCCAGAAAGAAAATGAATGCCGCAGGCTGGATCGTGTCCAGAATAAGGTCACCGCGCGGGCCAATCAGCGCCGTGGCCCATAGCGCCTCTACCAGCGCACAGACCCCCGCAAAGGGCAAAATCCATTCGCCAAGCGAGATCAGAAAGGTCACCATCCAGCGCCCGGCGCTGACCTCTTCCTTGGTAATGTGACGCATCAGCCGCTTTGACCAACGCCGCCCCCGCGCCAATAACAACAGCCCCGCCAGAAGCCAGGCAATCACAACCGGCAGATTGTCCACCGTGCGCCCGATTTCGGTTTGCCAATTGCCCATCACCTCGCGCTGAACAGAGTCGGCAAGTTGGTAAAGGACGAGCACGCCTTCGGGCCAATGCAGCGGGTTCATCGGTGACGGGCCAAGGCGCAACAACTCTGCGGTCTGACGATTGCGGATGATCTCGTCGATGCCCGTCATAAGCCCATCGGCGCGGCTGCGCGCAATCTCGCCGGTGCGCACCGGCGCCTGAAGCCGCGACAGGCGGCGGTTCAGCTCTTCGCGCTGTGCGGTGATATCATCGGCCTCAGTGCCGCTTTCGGGCACCGGGCCAAGGGCGGTAAGCTGATCCTGTACGGTTTTGATCGTGGTTGAATTGGCGCCCTGTGAATCAACAAACTGCTGGCGCCATTTGGTCAACTCGCGGCGCAGATCCTCTAGGATCGCGGTGCTGACCCCGCCACTTTCAATCGCGTTTTCAACCCGCGTCGCGGTGCTTTCCCATTCGGCATAGTCCGGCCCCTCGATGGTTTGCTGGGCATAGGCCATGTGCCCCGCGCCCGTGATGGGCAGGGTGGCAAAGCAAAGTGCAAGGATCAGGCAAAGCGAGCGGATAAGGTGTCTCACTCGGCGAATACTCCGGGGATCGAGCGCGGCGCATGGGCGAGCCAGGCCGGTGCCGGCAGGTTGTTAGCCGCGAGAAACTCGGGGTTGAAAAGCTTGGACTGATAGCGCGTGCCATAATCGCACAGGATCGTCACGATGATATGGCCCGGCCCCATCTCACGCGCCATGCGGATCGCGCCGGCCACGTTCACGCCGGTTGAGGCACCCATGCAAAGACCCTCATGTTCCAGAAGGTCAAACACGATCGGCAGCGCCTCTTGATCGGGCACCTGACAGGCGAAATCGGGGGTAAAGCCTTCTAGGTTGGCGGTGATGCGCACCTGCCCGATGCCTTCGGCAATCGAGCCGCCTTCAGAGGCCAGCTCGCCGGTGGTGTAATAGGAATAAAGCTTGGCCCCCATCGGATCGGCGATGCCGATTTTCACGCCCTTGGGCTGAAGCGCCATGCCGACCCCGGCCAGCGTGCCGCCCGACCCCACCGCGCAGATAAAGCCATCGACCTTGCCGCCGGTCTGTTCCCAGATCTCTGGGCCGGTGGTTTCGATATGCGCCTGGCGGTTGGCGGTGTTGTCAAACTGATTGGCCCAGATCGCGCCATTAGGTTCTGTTTTGGAAAGTTTTCTCGCCAAACGCTCGGAATATCTGACAAAATTGTTCGGATTTGAATAGGGCGCGGCCGGCACCTGCACCAGATCGGCACCCGCAAGCCGGAGCATGTCTTTCTTTTCCTGGCTTTGAGTTTCGGGGATCACGATCACCGTCTTGAACCCAAGCGAGGCCCCGACAAGCGCCAGACCGATGCCGGTATTGCCGGCCGTACCCTCGACAATCGTGCCACCGGGTTTGAGATCACCGCGCGCCACTGCGTCACGGATGATGAACAGCGCGGCGCGATCCTTGA
>CBDTZA010000391.1:0-2724 GCA_965364785.1 uncultured Roseovarius sp.
TTGAGGGCACCGACCAGCATCGCGGCTGGTTTCATTCCTCGATGCTTCAGGCCTGCGGCACCATCGGTCACGCGCCCTATCGCGGGGTGCTGACGCATGGCTTTACGCTCGACGAGAAGGGCGTGAAAATGTCCAAATCCATCGGTAACACCATCGTGCCCGAAGAGGTGGTCAAACAATACGGTGCCGATATCCTGAGGCTTTGGGTGACGCAAACCGACTATACCAACGATCAGCGGATCGGGCCGGAAATTCTCAAAGGCACTGCCGACAGCTATCGCCGCCTGCGCAACACGATGCGCTTCATGCTTGGGGCCCTGGCGCATTTTGACGAATCCGACCGGGTTGAGTCCGCCGATATGCCCGAGCTGGAGCGTTGGGTGCTGCACCGTATGGCCGAGATCGACCAAAAGGTGAAGAGTGGCTATGAAACCTATGATTTCCAGGGCGTCTTCCAGCAAATATTTAACTTCGCCACGATTGAGCTGAGCGCGTTCTATTTCGATATCCGCAAGGATGCGCTGTATTGCGATGGCGACACCGCGCGCCGCCGGGCCGCGCGCACCGTGCTCGACCTTCTGTTCCACCGCCTGACCACATGGCTTGCGCCGGTGCTTGTCTTCACCATGGAAGAGGTCTGGCTAGAGCGGTTTCCGGGCGAGGAAAACTCGGTGCATCTGGTCGATATCCCGGACACGCCCGCGACCTGGCTTGACGCAGATCTGGCGGCGAAATGGGCCCACGTGCGCGCCGCGCGCCGGGTGGTCACCGCCGCCCTTGAGGTGCAGCGCACCAACAAGGTAATAGGCGCCAGCCTTGAGGCCGCCCCGGTGGTCTATGTGCCCGACGTTGACATGCTGGCCGCGCTGAAATCGGTCAATTTCGAGGATGTCTGCATCACCTCGGACATCACCCTGACCGGCGACGCCGCCCCGGACGCGGCCTTTTGCCTGCCAGAGGTCGCGGCGATTGGCGTGACGTTTGTCAAGGCCGAGGGCGAGAAATGCCAGCGCTGCTGGAAGATCCTGCCTGATGTGGGCAGCCATACCCATCCCGGCACTTGCAAGCGCTGTAACGACGCGCTCTGCTAACGACGGTTGTCGTGCCTGTTGATGGTTCGGGATTTGGATATTTGAAGCCAGAAGAAGACGGGCGATGCGCTTGGACCTTCTTCTGGCCCAAAATATCCCCGCCGGAGGCTCCCGCAAAAGCGGCACGAGCGGTGGCCTGAGGGTTAGAGCCGCTCTTCCAACTTGGCGCGGTCCCAGAGCGCGTCCATTTCCGCCAGATCAGACTGCGCCGGGGTTTTTCCCTGTTCGGCCAAAAGCGCCTCGATACGGGCAAAGCGGCGGGTGAATTTGGCGTTGGCGCCACGCAGGGCGGCCTCGGGGCAGAGATTCATATGCCGTGCCAGATTGGCCATCACAAAAAGAAGATCGCCGAATTCTTCCTCAATCTTGTCTTGTGGCAGGTCGGCGGCGGCCTCTTGCAGTTCGCCCACCTCTTCGGTGATCTTGTCCAGCACCTGGCCAACTTCAGGCCAATCAAAGCCGACCCGCGCGGCGCGTTTTTGCAGTTTCACCGCTCTAAGCAACGCAGGCAGCCCCTGGGCCACGCCATCAAGCGTGCCGGTTTGGGCCTGAGCTGCGCGTTCAGTCGCCTTGATCGCCTCCCAGTCGCGGGTTTGTTGTTCAGCGGATTTATCGCGGGACTCGTCGCCAAACACATGCGGGTGGCGCGCGACCATCTTGTCGGAAATCGCATTGGCGACGTCATAGACATCAAACAACCCGCGATCCTGCGCAATTTGCGCGTGAAAGATCACCTGAAGCAGCAAATCCCCCAACTCGCCGCGCAATTCGCCCCATTCAGCGCGTTCAATCGCATCGGCGACCTCATAGGCCTCTTCGATCGTGTAGGGCGCGATGCTGGCGAAATCCTGTTCGATATCCCAGGGACAGCCCGTCGCGGGATTGCGCAGGGCGCGCATGATGGCGATCAGCCGGGGCAAGCCGCCAATGTGATCGTGAATAAGGGTGTCATCGGCCATTGCGGTGCTCTCGTCTTTGGGGTTGAGTGGACCCTGACGCGTGAGCAAAAGGATGTCCAGAGATGGCCGTGATCAACCGCATTGCCGGCTTTGCCGATGAGATGACCGCATGGCGCAGGCATCTGCATGAGAACCCGGAATTGGGCTTTGACTGTCATGAAACCGCGCGCTTTGTGGTCGCGCGCCTGCGCGAATTCGGCATTACCCGGATCGAAGAGGGCATTGCCACCTCTGGTGTGGTGGCGGTGATCGAGGGCGGCAGTGATGGCCCCTGCATCGGTCTGCGCGCGGATATGGATGCCTTGCCGATCAATGAGACAACGGGCGCAGACTGGGCCTCGAAACGGGCGGGCAAGATGCATGCCTGCGGCCATGACGGACACACGACGATGTTGCTGGGCGCGGCCAAATACCTTGCCGAGACGCGCAATTTCAAGGGTCGCGTCGCGCTTATCTTTCAGCCTGCCGAAGAGGGCCCTGGCGGTGGTCAGGTGATGGTGGACGAGGGCATCATGGACCGCTACGGCATTGATCAGGTCTATGCGCTGCATACCCTGCCGGGCGTGCCTGCTGGCACGTTTGAAACCACGCCGGGGCCGATCATGGCCGCTGTGGATACGCTTCATATCGACGTGATCGGGCAGGGTGGCCATGGCGCCATGCCGCATGAAACC
>CBDTZA010000392.1:0-2721 GCA_965364785.1 uncultured Roseovarius sp.
GGTCTGTACGATGCCGGGGGTGCCGGCCTCGAACTTCATCGGCGGATCGTTATAGATGACCGCGTCCTTGCTCACCTCGCGGATCATGTCGCCGCCGCCCATAAAGGGGCGCATTTCGGCCATCCGCTCTTTCTTGACAAAGATCGCACCAGAGCCTGAGGGCCCATAAAGCTTGTGCCCGGTGATGGCATAGAAATCACAGCCCAGATCATCGACATTCATCGGCATATGCACCGCGCTCTGGCTTCCGTCGACCAGCACGGGCACGCCCTTGGCATGGGCCGCGTCGCAGATGGTTTTCACATCAACTTTGGTCCCCAACACATTGGAAAGTTGCGTTATTGCGATGAGTTTTGTGCGTGGCGTGATGGCGTCAATCACCTTTTGCGGATCAAGATAACCGCGCGCATCCACATCGACCCATTTGAGGGCGACACCCTGGCGTTCGCGCAGGAAATGCCAGGGCACGATATTAGCGTGATGCTCCATCACCGACAGGATGATCTCGTCACCCGCCTGCATGCGCGGCATGGCCCAGCCATAGGCGACCATGTTGATGCCCTCAGTGGTGCCGGAATTCAGCACGATCTGATCCTCATCCGCGACGCCCAGAAAGCGCGCAATCGTGCCGCGCACGGCCTCGTATTTTTCGGTCGCCAGATTGCTGAGAAAATGCAACCCGCGATGCACATTGGCATATTCCTGGGAATAGGCCGTGGTAATGGCGTCAATCACCGCCTGTGGCTTTTGCGCCGAGGCCCCATTATCAAGGTAAACCAGAGGCTTGCCGTTCACTTCTCGTGCAAGAATAGGGAAGTCGGCACGAATTTTTTCTACATCGAGCATCTCATGCCCCTCCCATAACGGCGACGCCGATCATGCTTAACAAAATGGTCAGACCCACGGCCATCGCCACCATTGCCAAAACAATCACCCCCGCCGCCTTGAACATATTGTCAAAGCGATGCGCGGCATCGACAAATCCGATCAGAATATAAATGCCCCAAAGCGAGGCTACGAAAATCACCAGCGCACCAAGGACGGGCGCGACAATCACCAGAACCGCGACCAGCAGTTGCAGGATCAGCCGCAAAACCTGAAGCCAGCAAATCAGCACAAGCACGTCATCCATCCGCCCTTTGCCGCCAAATCCCTTACCCACCCAAAAGAGGGTCAGCACCGTGATCGCCAAAGCCCCGAACAAAATCATCGTGAACAGAACCGGCGAATGAAAAACCGGCGGCATCATGGCGGTGGCCATCGGATCACTTGTCGGCGTCAGCCAAAGCGACACCGAATAGACAATCGCATTGAGCACCGACATCAGCGCAAGCGCCGTCCACAGCCAACGCTGCGGCAGGTTGAGCGCGATCAGCCCCTCTGCGGCGCGGCGCGGCGCGAACAATGTCTGCACCAGAAGCGCCTTGAATTCGGCCTGTGTCATGCTTTGCTCCACTCCGCCTCTAGCCAGCCGGCGATCCAGAACCAGCCAAAGAAACTCAACCAGATCAATCCGACCGCCTGCAACCCCGGACCGGGGCCGACAAAGCCGGCCACGAGCCCGTGCAACAACATGATAGGGCTGACCGCCAGCAGTGCCCAAAATAGGGCCACACGTGCGCCGTAAGCCGTGCCACGCCCGCCAAGGGCGCGCGCAATGCCGTGGGTGATCAGGGCCAGCGTATAAAGGATCAGCGGCGCAATGAATATCCACGCCAAAAGCGCGCCACCCAGCATTGGGTTAAGCTCCTGACTGGTCAGATGCGCCTCGCGGGCAAGACGCGGCCATTGCGCGATAAAGATCACCCCGCAGGCGGCCACCAGGATCACAAGTGCGCGGTCCTCGCGTGGCCCGATATCGAGCAGGCGCCGCACCACCCGGCGCGGCCCCCGATAGGTGGCGACGATGTCGCGCGTGACCGGCATCAGCCGCGCCGACGCACCAGCCAGCCCTCAAGCCGACTGTTGACTTCCGCGCGCAGGCCCTCATCCTCGATTTCGTCGACCGCTTCGGCCAGAAAGGCCAGCGTCAAAAGGTCGGTTGCCAGGGCCTTTGTAACGCCGCGCGCCCGCATGTAATACAGCGCATCTTCGTCAATCGCGCCAGAGGTGCTCCCGTGGGAACAGACAACATCATCGGCGTAAATCTCAAGCTCGGGCTTGGCCAGAAACTGGCTATCGCCATCCAGCAAGAGCGACTGGCTGATCTGATAGCCATCGGTCTTTTGCGCGCCGGCCTTGACCAGGATCTTGCCCTGAAACACGCCGGTCGCCCCGTTGCGCAACACCTTCTTGAACACCTGACGGCTTTCGCAACGCTCGGCGTCATGGGTGATGAACACGGTGTCATCCTGGTGGAAATCACCATCCCCCATGGCCGCGCCCGCCACATGGGCGATTGCATCATCACCAGTAAGCTCGATCACGCATTCATTGCGCGTCATCACGCCATTGGCGGTCATGGTAAAGCTCTTGAAGGCGCTCTCGCGGCCCAGCCGGGCAAAGATATGCGTCGCCGCGCGCCGCTCGTGATCGCGCCCTTGGGTGCGCACATGATGGAAGGTCGCGCCATCGCCGACCTCGACCTCCATCACCTTGTTAAAGCGCGCCGCCGCCGGGCCACTTTCAAGAACGGTAAGTTTGGCGCCGTTATCGAGCTTGATCACATGATGTAGGATCGCGTCGGAAGACTCTGATTTGTGGATATAAATCAGGCTGACC
>CBDTZA010000393.1:0-2712 GCA_965364785.1 uncultured Roseovarius sp.
TGGTGGATCTGGTCCGAGACATCCTGCACATGCATCGCCCCGGTGCCCGCGCGCGTGCCATCCGGGGCGACCTGCGTTTCCATCGCCTCGAATGTCGGGCGCACTGCGTCCCAGCCCCAGCCGGTGGCGCTTGCGGCCTCCCAATCGTCAAAGTCATGCGGCAATCCGCGTGCATAGACCAGCGCGTTGATCGACCCCGATCCGCCCACGCCCTTGCCGCGCGGCCAATAGGCGCGGCGCCCGGCAAGGGCCTCATCCGGCTCGGCTTCATATTTCCAGTTCACGGCGGCGTCGAAAAACGTCTTGCCATACCCAAGCGGCAGCGCAATCCAGGGTGAGCGGCCGTGCACGCCGGCCTCAAGGATAAGAACGGTGTGACGGCCATTTGCGCTTAGCCTCTCGGCCAGAACACAGCCCGCCGATCCTGCCCCGATGATGATGAAATCATACTCTGTCGTCATTGCCGCTCACCATTTTCCGCGTGCCTTTGTGCAAGCGTTACAAACTGTGATTTGCGGGCGAAAGGGAAAACTGCGCGCGCGCCGCCTAAGCGGTGTCATTTTCCCCAAGCCGGGCCACCAGCGGCGCGAACCAATCCCAGTTTTGCGCCGCAGTGTCATTGACGATCAGGTATTTCTTGCGGGTGTAAACCGGGGCGTCGGATAATTCGTGCAATTGGTTGGCACTCACATGCGGCGCCGCCAGAGCGCGCGGCAGATAGGCCGAGCCGCCACGATCCAGCAGAAACTGAAGCGCCCACCACGAGCTGTCAAAACTGATCCGCGCGATGCCGGCGTCATGATAGCTTTCGCCATGACTGCGGCGATAGTCTTCACCGTGATCGACAAAGACATAGCCAGGATCAGCCTTGATCGCCGTGTCGGGGCGGTCCGAATAGAGCACAAGCTCTTCAAGGGGCAGGGTGTGAACGGTCTGTGACCCATGGGTCACCGTCTCATAGGTCAGAATCACATCGACCAGCCCCGAGGCAAGCCATTCTTCAAGATCGCGGGCATTGCCCTGATGCACCGAGACCGCCATTTCCGGGTGCCCCGAGACAACCCCGTCAAAGAACGCGCGCCCCGGCCCATGCCAGAGCTCGCGATCACAGCCAAAGGTGCAAACCGAGCTTAGCCCAGCAGGCAGGCCGGTTTCATAGCGCGCTTGCCGCCACAACCCGTGGATAACACGCGCATAGCGCAAAAGCTTGGTGCCCGCAGGCGTCAGGGTGGTGCCTGATTTCTGGCGGTTCAGAAGCTGCTGACCAAGTTCATCCTCAAGCGTCTTGAGGCGCGCGGTGACGGTGGATTGGGTCACATGAAGCTTTTGCGAGGCGCGCACCAGATTGCCGGTATCCACGATGGCCAGAAAGGTTTGCAGGGCGGTGAGGTTCATGACGACTCTCTTAATTCGAATTTCTTGCACTTATTGCGCAAAATAATTCGTTATCAAGAATTAAAATAATATGCCAGTTTAACATCAAGCTTTGCCAAGGCTTTAGAATGACGAAAGGAACCGGGATGTTGACAGAAACCAGAACCCTTGTGGACCGCGACCGCTTTATTGGTGCGATGCGCCGGGTCGCGGCCTCGGTGACGGTGGTCACGACCGACGGTCCTGCGGGGCGTCACGGCGCCACGGTCAGCGCGTTTTCATCCGTCTCCGCCGATCCGCCCTCGGTTCTGATCTGCCTGAACGCGAGCAGCAGGATTGCCAGGGTGGTTCAGGAGAATGGCCGTTTTTGCGTGAATGTATTGCCCGAATCCGGCCCGGAGATCGCCGACCGCTTTGCCGGGCGCCATGACGACCGGATCGCCGACCGCTTTTCCGGCGTGGACACCCACGGCGTGCCGGGCACGGCGCCGTTGATTGACGGGGCAACGGGGTTTTTCTGTGATCTGCAACAATGCGTGTCCTCGGGCAGCCATCTGATCGTGATCGGGCTTGTGCATGATGTCCTGGACGGTCAGGCGCGGCCCCTGGCCTGGCGCGAGGGTGGCTATCACCGGGTTGTGCCGACAGAGTGCGCGATGCGTGTGGCGGCAGGATCATAAGGGGAAGAGCATGATAAAAAGCTACAAAATGTTGATTGACGGGGCTTGGGTCGAGGCCTCGGACGGGGCCACGTTTGACACGTTCAACCCGGCAACCGGCGCGGTCTGGGCCACCGCCCCCGAGGCGACGGCAGAGGATGTCGATCGCGCCGTGCGCGCCGCGCATAAGGCCTGTTACGACGGGCCATGGGCACGCATGACCCCGACCGCGCGCGGCCAGTGCCTGCGCCGTCTGGGCGATCTTTTGGCAGAATACTCCGAGGCTTTGGGCGAAACCGAGACCCGCGATTCTGGCAAGATGTTCAAGGAAACCCGCTGGCAGGCGAAATATATCAGCGAATTTTTCCACTTTTACGCCGGCACCGCCGACAAGATCAGCGGTGAGACCCTGCCGATCGACAAGCCGGACATGTTCGTCTTTACCAATCGCGAACCGCTTGGCGTGGTGGCCGCCGTTGTGCCCTGGAACAGCCAGCTTTTCCTGACCGCGGTCAAGATTGGCCCGGCCTTGGCGGCGGGCAATACGGTGGTGTTGAAGACCAGCGAACACGCCCCCGCCGCGATCCTTGAATTCGGCGAATTGCTGGCCGAGGCGGGCTTTCCCGACGGGGTGGTCAACATCATCACGGGTGCCGGAGACACCGGCGCGGCCCTGGTA
>CBDTZA010000394.1:0-2700 GCA_965364785.1 uncultured Roseovarius sp.
CGAGGCCTTGGGTGCGCTCAGCGATGCGGCGATCCGCGAGGATGAGATTGAGGCCGGCCGCTATGATGGCGCCGAGGTGCGCGCCTGGCTTGTGAACTGGGCCAATGTTGCGGCCCGGCAATTGCAGTTTCGCGGCACGATCGGCGAGCTCAAGCGCGCAGGCGGCGCGTTTGAGGCCGAATTGCGTGGTCTGACCGAGGCGCTCAATGTGCCGCTGGGGCGGGTCTATCAGAAAAGCTGTAGCGCGGTGTTGGGCGACAGCGACTGCACCTTTGACCTTAACACCCCCGGCTATGTCAGCGAACGGGGCGCAGAAGAGGTCACGGATCGGCGCGTCTTTCGCTTTGCCGATATGGCCGGGTTTGCGCCCGACTGGTTTCGCCATGGGGTTCTCAAGGTTCAAAGTGGGGCGGCGACTGGCCTGCAGGGGATGATCAAGCGTGACCTCGTTGAGGGCGGCGCACGGGTGATCGAGCTTTGGCATCCTTTGGGGGCCGAGATTGACCCCGGTGATCAGCTTCGCATCGAGGCCGGCTGTGACAAGCGCATGCCAACCTGTCAATTCAAGTTCAACAACCTGCTGAATTTTCAGGGCTTTCCGGATATTCCCGGCGATGACTGGACGATTTCCGACCCCACCCGGTCGCCGCGCCTTGATGGCGGAAGCCGACGCGGATGAGTGATCAGGGTCAGCGCATCGTCGCGGCGGCTCGCGGCTGGATTGGCACGCCCTATCTGCATCAGGCGGCCTGCAAGGGGGCGGGCTGTGACTGTCTGGGCTTGATCCGGGGCGTTTGGCAAGAGGTGCTGGGCACTGAGCCAGAGCGCCCGCCGGCCTATTCGATGGATTGGTCGGAACCCGCGCGCATCGAGGCGCTCTGGGAGGCAGCCAAGCGGCATTTGCGCCCCAAGGGGGTTGGCAATGAGGCGGCTGGTGACGTGCTTTTGTTTCGGATGCGCGACGGGTCTGTCGCCAAACATCTGGGTGTTGCGGGCCGGATCGGTGCGCAGGCCACATTCATTCACGCCTATTCGGGTCATGGCGTGGTTGAAAGCCCGCTGAGCGCGCCTTGGCGGCGCCGTATCGTGGCCCGGTTTGAATTTCCGCAGGAGGGCTAAGCTATGGCAACCATTCTATTATCCGCCGCAGGGGCCGCGATTGGCGGGGCCGTGGGGGGCTCCGCCCTTGGCCTGTCGTCGGTGGCGATCGGACGTTTCGCCGGTGCTGTGATCGGGCGGTCGATTGACCAGAGGTTGTTGGGGCAGGGCTCGGATGTGGTGGAAAGTGGCCGCGTCAGCCGTCTGCGCCTTACCGGCGCGGGCGAGGGCGACGCGATTGCGCAGGTCTATGGCCGTATGCGTGTCGCCGGTCAGCTTATCTGGGCGACCGAGTTTCGCGAAGAGGTGACCGTCACCCCCGGTAGTCGCGGCGGTGGCAAGGGTACACCGCGCCCGGCAACGCCCACCACGCGGCAGATCAGTTATTCGGTGAGCATCGCCCTGGCGCTCTGCGAGGGGGAGATTTCCAATCTGGCACGGGTCTGGGCCGATGGCACCGAGATCGCCCGCGACAGTCTGAATATGCGGGTCTATCGTGGCACGCGCGATCAGCTGCCCGATCCCAAGATCGAGGCGGTTGAGGGGGCCGCCAATGTGCCCGCCTATCGTGGCACCGCCTATGTCGTGATTGAGGATCTGGATATCGGGGCCTTTGGAAACCGTGTGCCGCAGTTCAGCTTTGAAGTTTGCCGCCCCTCTCAGATAACAACGCCCGGCGCCGAGCTTGATCCGGTTCACGCGGTGCGCGGCGTGGCGATGTTGCCCGGCTCGGGCGAATATGTGCTGGCCACCACGCCGGTGAAAATGAATTTCGGCCCTGGATCGGCGGGGCTTGCCAATATCAACACGCCCTCGCAAAAGGCCGATTTTGCCACCTCGCTCGAGGCACTGACCGGCGAATTGCCTGCCTGTCGGGCGACATCGCTTGTGGTAAGTTGGTTTGGCGATGATCTGCGCTGTGGGGAGTGTTCCATTCGCCCGCGCGTTGAGCAAAAACAGTATGACTCCTCAAACATGCCCTGGCAGGTCTCAAGCCTGACACGGGGTGGGGCGGGCATTGTGCCGCGCGATGCCCAAGACCGCGAGGTCTATGGCGGAACCCCAAGCGATCAGTCGGTGATCGAGGCAATTTTAACCCTGCAACAGGCCGATCAGGATGTGCTCTACTACCCGTTTATCCTGATGGAGCAGATGCCCGGCAATGGCCTGCCCGATCCCTACAGCGACGGTGAGGATCAGGCGATTTTGCCGTGGCGTGGACGTATCACCACGGCCAAGGCGCCGGGGCAGGACGGTAGCAGCGATGGCACGGTCATCGCCGAGGCCGAGGTGGCCGCCTTTTTTGGCACGGCGCGCGCCTCTGATTTCGCCGTGACGCCGATCAATGCCCTGCCGCAATCCATCCCCGGCACCGGCGCGCTTGATCTGCTTAGCTTTGGCGGGCCGGTCAAGACCAGTCCCGTTAGCTATCATGGCCCTGCCGAGTGGTCCTATCGCCGGTTTATCCTGCATCAGGCGGCGCTTTGTGCGGCGGTTGGCGGCGTGGAGAGCTTTTGCATCGGTTCTGAGATGCGCGCGCTGACCCAGATCCGGGGGGCGGGCAACAGCTTTCCTGCGGTGACGCAGCTGATTGATCTGGCG
>CBDTZA010000395.1:0-2693 GCA_965364785.1 uncultured Roseovarius sp.
CACTTGGGCTGGTCAAGTTCATGTTCCCGAACAAATACAACATCTACCTGCATGACACGCCGCAAAAGGCGCTGTTTGGCCGCGAAAAGCGTGACTTCAGTCATGGCTGCATTCGCCTGCAACAGCCTTTTGAGTTCGCCTATGCGCTTTTGGCCAAACAGGAAAGCGATCCCAAGGGCTATTTCCACTCGGTGCTGAACACGGGCCGCGAAACGCGTGTGCCGCTCAAGACCCATGTGCCGGTGCATATCATCTATCGCACCGCCTTTACCCAAGCACAGGGCCGCACCCAGTATCGCGGTGATGTCTACGGGCGGGACGCAAGAATTTGGGACGCCCTGGAAAAGGCGGGGGTTTCGCTAGGCTCGGTTCAGGGCTAAATACTCCTTCAAGTGAAGGGGGCACCTATGGCCTATACCATTCAACAGATTGCGACGGCGCTTGGGGCTGAGGCATTTGGCGCCGTTGATTTGGAGGTCGACGGCGTTGCCGAACCCGCGGATGCGCGCGCGCGCCATCTGGCGCTTGCGTTGAAGCCCGACTATGCCGGCGATCTGCAACAGGGCGGCGCAGTGGCCGCCATGATCTGGGCGGGGGCCGATTGGCAGGCGCTTGGCCTCAAAGCCGCGATTGTGGCGCCGCGCCCGCGCTATATTATGTCGGGCCTCACCGCCCTGCTTGATCCCGGTCAGGGCTGGGGCGCGGGCATTCACCCCTCTGCGGTGATCGACCCCGGTGCCGAACTGGGCGACGGGGTAAGCATCGGCCCGCTGGCGGTCATCGGCAAGGGCGCGAAGATCGGCAAAGACTCGGTCATCGGGCCGCAAACTTACATTGGCAATGATGCACGGATCGGCGCTGGCGCTTACCTGCGTGAAGGTGTGCGGATCGGTGCGCGCGTGGTGATCGGCGAGCGCTTTATCGCACAGCCCGGCGTGGTGATTGGCGGCGACGGGTTTTCCTTTGTCACACCGGAACCCTCGACCGTTGAAACCGCTCGTGCAACCCTTGGCGATCAGGGCGCGAGCGGGGCGCAAAGCTGGACCCGGATTCATAGCCTTGGCAGCGTCATCATCGGCGATGATGTCGAGATCGGCGCCAACAGCACCATTGATCGCGGCACCATCCGCGACACCAGGATCGGAAATGGCACCAAGATCGACAATCTGGTGATGATCGGTCACAACGTGGTTGTCGGCAATGACTGTCTGCTGTGCGGTCTCGTCGGCATCGCCGGCTCGACCCGGATTGGCAATAACGTGGTTCTGGCGGGCAAAACCGGCGTCAGCGACAATATCTTCATCGGTGACAATGTGATCACCGGCGGTGGCACGATCGTTCTGGCCAATATCCCCGCGGGGCGGGTGATGCTTGGCTATCCGGCGATGAAGATGGAGACCACGATGGAGGTCTTCAAAGGCTTGCGCCGGTTGCGGCGTTTGTTTGATGATGTGTCCAAGCTTAAGAAAACTGTTTCAAAGCCGCCCCATAATACCTAAATCCCGGGTCAGGCACCGGTTCATAGCGGAAAGACATAGCCATGAGCATCAAAGATCGTGTTATCGCCATTATCGCCGAACAGGCGGTTCTGGAACCATCGGATGTGAGCCTCGGGGACACGCTTGAGGATCTCGGAATTGACAGCCTTGGACTGGTGGAAAGCATTTTCGCGATCGAGGAAGAATTCGACATCTCGGTGCCTTTCAACGCCAATGAGCCGCGCCAAAGCGATTTTGACATCTCATCAGTCAGCACGATCATCGCAGGCATCGAACGGCTGGTGAAAGACCAGTCATGAAACGCGTTGTCATCACCGGCGCGGGCACGATCAACGCGCTTGGCGCCAACGTGCCGCAAACCCTTGAGGCGATGCGCGAAGGCCGCTGCGGGATTTCCCAGCTTGAGTTTCGCGATGTCGAACGCCTGTCGATCCGGATTGGCGGGCAGGTCAAGAATTACGACCCCGAGACCCAGTTCAACCGCCAGCAGCTTGCCCTGTTTGACCGCTTTACCCAGTTCACCCTGATCGCTGCGCGCGAGGCAATTGCGCAGGCGGGGCTTGAGTTTTCCGGCGAGCTGGCCGCGCGGGCCGGGGTGATCCTTGGCAATTCGGGCGGCGGCATGACCACGCTCGATGAAAACTATCGCTCGGTCTATGAGGATGGCAAAAACCGGGTGCACCCCTTTGTGGTGCCCAAGCTTATGAACAATGCCGCCGCCAGCCATCTGTCGATGGAGTTTAACCTCAAGGGGCCAAGCTTTACCGTCTCGACCGCTTGCGCGTCGTCCAATCACGCCATGGCGCAGGCGTTTCAGATGGTGCATGGCGGCATCACCCCGGTGATGGTCACCGGCGGATCGGAATCGATGCTGTGCTTTGGCGGGGTCAAGGCCTGGGAAGGTCTGCGCGTCATGAGCCGCGACGCGTGCCGTCCGTTTTCGGCCAACCGCAATGGCATGGTGCAAGGCGAGGGGGCGGCGATTTTCGTCTTTGAGGAATATGAGCACGCGCGCAAACGCGGCGCCGAGATCCTGGCCGAGGTGGCGGGCTTTGCCATGACGTCGGATGCCTCGGATATCGTGATGCCCTCGAAACAGGGCGCGGCGCGGGCGATGCAGGGCGCCATGAAAGACGCGCGCATCAACCGCGACGAGGTCGGCTATATCAACGCCCATGGCACCGGCACCGCCGC
>CBDTZA010000396.1:0-2687 GCA_965364785.1 uncultured Roseovarius sp.
CGGGTCGCCATAGCGCAGGGCATTGAACCGCCAGAGCGGGCGATTCACCTGTACCCCGTCAAACAGCCGCTGCACCCGCCGCGCGAGGCCTTCGTCGTATTCGGGCACCGGCACGTGGATCGCGGTCAGCGGGCGACCGATCTTATCGGCCAGCCGCCAACTGGCCGGAAAGCACAGCACGGCGGCGGTGAGCACATGCTCGTCGCCCTGCTTTTCCAACAGGCACAGATCCTCTTGCACCAAATGCCCAAGCGTGCCCATCGGATCGCCGTGATCCACCTTCACCGCAACCCCGTCAGGACGGATGACCAGATCGGTGCGCACGCGATAACGCGGCGCATACTCGGCGAGCCAGGCCAGAACATACCCCAGCAATTCCTGCGCCGCCGCCCGCCCCTCAGGCGTTACCGCAAGCACATCGTCGCGCTGATCACGCAACAGCCGCGCGCGCTCTGCCATCTGCGCGCCAAAGGCCTCATCCACCATCAGCCACTCGGCCAAAGGCGCAGGCCCGATCCCCGGCAAGGGGCGCGCCACATCTGTGTCATAGGGCAGGCTTGTCTGTAAAATCTCAGTCATGGGGCAAGCCTAGCCAAGTCCATTCGCGCCCGCATCCCCAAACTGCACAGGCCCGCCCCTATGACGCATAAGCCCCGGGTTGCCGCGCGCAGCATCACGCATTACAAGCGCGGCGAACCCCGTTTCCATAGATATTTGCAAGGATCGCCGATGATTCCCCGCTATTCCCGCCCCGACATGGTTGCCATCTGGTCCCCTGAAACCAAATTCCGCATCTGGTACGAGATCGAGGCCCATGCCTGTGATGCCATGGCCGATCTGGGCGTAATCCCGCGCGCCAACGCCGAGGCGGTCTGGAAAGCCAAGGACGTCACCTTTGACGTCGCCCGCATTGATGAAATCGAGGCCGTGACCAAGCATGACGTGATCGCCTTTCTCACCCATCTGGCCGAACATGTCGGCAGCGACGAGGCGCGCTTTGTGCATCAGGGCATGACAAGCTCGGACGTGCTCGACACTTGTTTCAACGTCCAGCTGACCCGCGCCGCCGATATCCTTATTGCGGATATGGAGGGGCTTTTGAGCGCGCTGAAACGCCGCGCTCTGGAACATAAAGACACGGTGCGCATCGGGCGCAGCCACGGCATCCACGCCGAGCCGACCACCATGGGCCTGACCTTTGCCCGGTTTTATGCCGAAATGGATCGCAACCTGCGCCGCCTCAAAACCGCGCGCGAAGAGATCGCCACCGGCGCGATCTCGGGCGCGGTCGGCACCTTCGCCAATATCGACCCGGCGGTCGAAGAGCATGTCTGTGCCAAACTCGGCCTGACCCCCGAACCAATCAGCACCCAGGTGATCCCGCGCGACCGTCACGCGGCCTTTTTCGCCTGCCTTGGCGTGATCGCCAGCTCGATCGAGAACGTCGCCATTGAGGTGCGCCACATGCAGCGCACCGAGGTGCTTGAGGCCGAAGAATTCTTCTCGGCCGGTCAAAAAGGCTCGTCAGCGATGCCGCATAAACGCAACCCGGTGCTGACCGAAAACCTCACCGGCCTGGCCCGCCTGGTGCGCATGTCCGTCCTGCCCGCAATGGAGAACGTCGCGCTTTGGCACGAGCGTGATATCTCGCACTCTTCGGTCGAACGCGCCATCGGCCCGGATACCACCGTGACGCTTGATTTTGCTCTGGCCCGCCTGACCACTGTCATTGAAAATCTGGTGATCTATCCCGATAACATGCTGGCAAACATGAACAAGTTTCGCGGTCTGGTGATGAGCCAACGTGTGCTGCTGGCCCTCACTCAGGCCGGAGTGTCGCGCGAGGATGCCTATAAGCTGGTTCAACGCAACGCCATGAAGGTGTGGGAACAGGGCAAGGATTTCAAAACCGAGCTTCTGGCCGACGCCGAGGTGCTCAAGGCGCTGAGTGTCGAACAGATCGAGGACAAGTTCGACCTTGGCTATCACACCAAACATGTCGACACGATCTTTGCCCGCGTCTTCGGCAACTAAGTGCAAAATGCATCAGGCGGGGCCTTGCAACAGCCCCCGCCCGACTTTCATCGTTCCAAAAAATACTCTGGGGGAAGGCTACGAAAATTCTGCGAATTTTCTTAGACTGGGGGCAACGCCCCCTGCCCGCCCTCAATGGCCCGCAGGCATCCGGTCTTCGACAATCCCCGCCCACCAGCTACAGCCTGCCGGAATTGCGTCGTCGTTGAAATTGTAATCGGGGCTATGCACCATCGCCGTGTCGCCATTGCCGATCAGGATATAGGCCCCGGGCCGCTCCTCCAGCATAAAGGCGAAATCCTCGCCCCCCATGACTAGCGGTGCCTCATTGCACGCGCCGCTGATCTTTTGCGCCACACCGGCGGCAAAGTCGGTCTGTTCATCATGGTTGATCATCACCGGATAGCCCCGGTAATAGCTGACGTCGGCGCGCCCGCCAAAACCGGTCGCCACGCTTTCAACGATTGCATGCAGCCGCTGTTCCGCCAGATCGCGCATCCCGGTGCTCATGGTGCGCACTGTGCCCTTGAGATGTACCTTTTGAGGGATCACGTTGAAGGCATTCGACGAGGTCTGAAACGACGTGACCGAGACCACAACCTGATCCACCGGATCGGCATCGACGAGATGCTGCAAGGCATCGCCACCTATAT
>CBDTZA010000397.1:0-2669 GCA_965364785.1 uncultured Roseovarius sp.
GATTCGGGTCAGGGTTGTCGGCTCGAACGCATTGCCATCATGGGCTGGGGCGAGGGTCATGGAGCCGATCCAAATCACCGGCACCGGTCCGTGCTCGGCCGTGACAAGCTTGGTGCCGGGGGTCAGATCCTCGACCGCGACGGGGCCACGTGTGGTGGTGATCAAGGTGCCGCGGGCAAAGGCGGAAAACGCGGATTCAAACAGCGGAAGGGCCGGGCCGACCTGTTCGTCCTGCATGAACTGGCCATCCTCGGCCAGCCAGGATGTACGGTACTTGCGCATCATCACGGCTTTGCGCTCGGACGGGGCGGCGTTGCGGTTTGGCATGCGGGCAAGGGCGGAGCTTTGCGCGGGTTGCGCAGTCCAGCGGGGAATCGTCATGTTGTGCACCTTCCTGAGGCTGTCACAACCGCGTCGGCCCCCACCGACAACGACAGAAGGACAAGTTCTGTTTGCGTTATGGGGAAAATATGCCGTGTACCGCTAGTTTGGGTCAAGTTTTAGCGGGTATTGTCCCGGTTCTGCGGGCAATCGCAGGTTTGCGCGGATTTTGTTGCCTGCTGGGGTGCGGCTTTGCCACATTTTGCGCGGACCAACCCCCGAATCACAAAGGCCACCCTCTGACACCGGGCGGCCTTTGTGCTGTACGACGTTACTGAGGTCCTGATCTTACGACATAGGCCATGACGGCCTATGCAGATTTCACCGCCGATGGCAGCGATACAAGACGTGCGCGCTTGGTCGTCTGACGTATGCTGCGGTGAAAGGGCAGGATCGGGACCTGTTGTTTGCTGTTGTCCACAACCGATTTCAACCATCTTTTCTTCATTGCTCGCTCCTCGGGGTGTCTCTTGGCGCTTGGGCGCATTGTTTCGTTATCAGCAACTATGCCCGTGGTTTGGGGCCAAGTTTTGGCGAGGACAAAGAAAACAGAAAAAACCTGAGACTTTTTGAACAGGCCCTGAGGGGATGAATTGAATTTTATTTAAGGTGTTGAATAAATGGATGAATATTTGGTGACCAGTGGTCAATCCTGAATTCCAAACCTGATTGTTTCCGTTAAATGCGGCGAGAATCTGCGCGGCCTCGCCTAGGTACTGCCCCAATCAGAGGCGGATCACCGAGATCAGCCGCCCATAGTCGGCCTCGCCTGCATGGGTGGTGCGACGATAGGAATAAAACCGGTCAGGATCACCATAGGTGCAATGGCGTGTCCATTCGGCATGGCCCACCCCGGCGCGGCGCAAGCGGTGCAGCCCATAGGCGGGCAGGTCGAATTGATAGTGGTCATTCATTCCGTTAGCGAAAAACCGGCTGTTCTGGGGGTCCTCAATCATGAAGCTATCCAGAAACTCTGCGCCGACCTCATAGGCGGCCTGGCTGATCGAGGGCCCGATGACGGCGCAGATATCTTCGCGCCGGGCACCAAGCGCCTCCATCGCGTCAATCGTGGCCTCAAGCACACCGTCAAGTGCGCCGCGCCATCCGGCATGGGCGGCACCGATAACCCCGGCTTTGGCATCCCCAAACAGCACCGGCTGGCAATCGGCGGTCAGCACCGATAGCGCAAGCCCCGGTGTGGCCGTGACCAGCGCATCGGCGCGCGGGCGCTCGGACATTGGGCCGGTGACGGGGATGACATCGGCGGAATGCACCTGATGCACGCCGAGCATATAGTCGGGTTCTACTTGCATCGCCTCGGCGGCGCGGGCGCGGTTGATGCTGACGATCTCGGATTGGTCCGACGATCCCGCGCCGCAATTCAGCCCGGCAAACACGCCAGATGAGGCGCCGCCGCGCCGGGTGAAAAACCCGTGGCGAAAATCGGCCAGACTGTCAGCGGTCAGGATTTCGAGCGTCATGTTTCAAGTCCCGGTGGTGGGGCGGCTGTTTCAGGATAAAGGCCCAACACTTTGAAGAGCGTCCCCATTTCTGCGGGTTCGGTCAAGCGCCGATGTGCGGTGATGTGATTTTCCAGCGCCTCACCGTCGAGGTTGCGGGCCAGGGCCTGTGCCCTCTGGGTAATGCCAAGGCGTTCAAGGAACACGCCTTGCGGCGTCAGGCGGGTATATGCGGCGGGGGCAGCAGCCTTGGCGAGCGCTTCGAAATCCACATGCGCACTCAGGTCGGCGCCGCCGGGATTGGCAAGCGGATCGGCGGTGGCATGTCCTTCAAGCGCCTGAAACGTGTCGCCAAGCGAGCGCCAGTCGCCATAGTCAATGATCAGAGCCGCGCCGCCATGAGTCTGGATGCGCGCGCCGATCACGGCAAGGCTGGCCTCGGCCTCGGCGCAGGTTTCGACCAGATCGCCGGGTTTTGTGTCGGCGAGCCGGTGGGCAAGCTGGGCCAGAGAGGTCGGCCCGCCAAGGCCAAAGGCAAGCTGGCCCTCTTTCAGCCCGATAAGGCGCTCACGCCAGGCCTCGCCATCGCGCTCGAACTGGCGGATGGGCAGGGCATCAAAGAATTCGTTGGCCACGAGGTAAAGCGGCAAATCCGGCAGGGTATCGGCGCGCGCGTGCCATGTGATGTCAGAGCGGGCAATCGTCTTGCTCTGAATCTCGCGCAGGGTCGCCGAGGTCTCGATCAGGTGAAGCTCTGCCGCGGCATGAAACCCCGGTACGCCCCTGGTGGCGCGCAGGATATCGGCCATCAGCGTGCCGCGCCCCGGA
>CBDTZA010000398.1:0-2663 GCA_965364785.1 uncultured Roseovarius sp.
CATGCGCTGTAACTCCTCAAGCCCAACCTCTGGGCCCGCCTGTGCGATGGCATTGGCAAAGCGGTCGCCCTGAGCGTTTATCTCGATCTCTTCGGGGGCCTGATCAACGAAACCGGCCCGGCGGATCACCAATTGTGCCGACGGGTCGCGCAGATAGGCCAGAAATTCGCGGGCCAGTTTGGGGAACCGTCGCGCCGGAAGATAAAGAAACAGCGGCGCGGTCAGGGGATAATCCTCGGTCTTGACCGCACGGCGGGTCGCCGTCAGGGCAAAACCACAGGCCCCCGTCAAAGCCAGTTCCCAGGTATTGCCCTGTTCGGATCGCGTGGTCAGGCCAAGGGCAAACGGATCACGCACCAGAGCCTTTGCAAACTCTGCGCCATTGGCGTGGCGGTGGACCCGGCTATGTGTCGGAAGGCCACCGGGCCCGAGCAGGTGATCGACACTGGCCTGACCAATGCCGGTTCGTTCGTCCCACAGATGCACGTCAATCGGCGCGTCCGGGCCGCCAAGCGCGTTCCAATTGGTAAGCCGCCCGGCCAAAACCTCGGCCAGTTGCGGCATGGTGATCCCCTGCACCGGGTTGCTTGGCGCCACGACCGGGATCAGCGCATCAAGCGCCACCACCCGCGCCCGCCCCGGCGCCGTCAGATCGCCAAGCCCGGCGGCCTTGGCATGGCTCAGCTCATCTTTGCGCGCCTCGCGCAGGGTCATGGCGATATCGGCCTCATTGGCCAGCAGGTCGGCAAATCCCTCATCGGTATTGGTCAGGCGAAAGGTAAATTCACCAATAAGCTCGCCGTTTTTGCGTTCATTCAGGGCATAGCTTATCTCATTTCCGCCCTCATCCCGGCGGGTCACATCATAGTCACCGCGAATGGCAAACGCCTCGATCAACGCGGGCATCAGGACCTTGCCAATCGTCGGCGCGCCCGAAAACACCAGCCGCGCCACGTAATTCTCAAGATTTGGGCAACCGGGGCCCTCACAGCTAACACCAGAGCCATCGACCGTCAGTTCACCATAAACCGTGTCCAGCCGATAGAACTCGCCATCAAATCCCAGAAGGTTGCCGGAAATCTCGACATCCCCGTCATGCGAGCGCAGCGTCACATCCTGCGCCGCCGCTGGTGGCCCCATGGCAAATAAAAAAAGTGCGGCGAAGATCGCCGCACGCACCATTGTCATAAAGCGACCCCCGAATGCTGCGGAACTAGTTCCGCGCAACCTTCAGGTCATTGAACAGATTATTCAACACCAGAAAGTCACCAATGCCGTCGCAATCGGGCATCGCAAGCACAATATCCTGTACTTTCAGCCCGCTCACCTCATCGGTGGCGATGGTTTGTGCCTCAATATCGCGGCCACAATTGCCAGCGGTCACTTCGGCCTCGACCCGCAGGCTGACGTCACCGGCGCGCAGCGCGGTTTCGGTCGGGAAGGTATAAACCTCGGCGATAAGGGCATTGTCCAAGTCGGGCGAGCCATGGTGGGTCAAAAACCCACCCTCGCCACGCGCGGCGCGCGCCATGTCATGGGCGGCATTGACCCAGACGTGACCCTCGTCGCCAAAATCCGACCCGTATTCCAGAGCATGAATTTTCATGCCGCTCTCGCCGCCCCATTGCACAACGAAACGGTCATAATAGGCGAATGTATCGACCTTGGTCGTCGCGATCGCACCGTCGCCATTGCCATTGCCATTGCCAAAGGATGCAATGAACACAGCATTTTCGCTAAGGGCTGGAACGGTCAGAACGCTATGGCCATTCTCATCGGTCGCCTCGGTGAACATCATGCCGTTCTGGTGCAGGGTAAATTTCTCATTGATCATGCAGGGCGCATCAAGCGTGACCTGTACCATCGCGGCCGCCAGCGGTTTGGCCGTCATGCTGTACTCGCAGGCAAAGCCGGGTGAGACCTCTTCTACAGGCAGATCATCGGCGAGCGGCGTATCCTGCGCCACGGCCAGTGTGACCGGCGCCGCAGGCAAGGCTGCGGGTTCCGCCATGGCCACCGGCGGCGTCGGGGCCGCAGAGGTCAGCGTGATCTGTGAAATATTGATCTTTGGTTCACCCGCATCAACCATGCCCGCCGCGCGGACATTGGCAGGGCTATTAGGGCTCGCTTGCATGAAATAGCCGATGCCGAGGGCACAGGCGAGCGTACCGCCAGCGGTGATATAACGTCTGTACTTGGACATAACACTCTCCCATCCCCGTTAAGGGTCAAGAGAGAGGTTATTGGTTAAACAAGGCTGACTTGTGGCAAAGAAACGGAGTCATTCGGGCGGCTTGGTCAGGCCAACCGCCCGTGACAATGCTTGAATTTCTTGCCCGATCCACAGGGGCAAACCTCGTTTCGGCCCGGATTTCCCCATGTCGAGGGATCGGATTCAACAAATCCCGACGCGGCGTCTTCAGGGGCCTCGGCAGGCGTTGCATCATGTGCCGGCGCTTCCATTTCGGCGCGCTGTGCTGCCATTTCCTGCATCATCGTCTCTTGCTCGGTCTCGGTCATTGGGCGGATCTGTGCCAGCTTCTGGGTCACATCCTCGCGCAGACTGTTGAGCATGGTTTCAAACAGCTGGAACGCCTCGTTCTTGTACTCGTTCAGCGGATCGCGCTGCGCATAGCCGCGAAAGCCCACGACGCTGCGCAGAT
>CBDTZA010000399.1:0-2655 GCA_965364785.1 uncultured Roseovarius sp.
GGTCGATCACCTGACGCCGCTCTTAGGCCTCTCGGGCAACCTCGCTGATCAATCCGATACCCGCCTGAGCGAAATCGTGACCGCCCTGCGTCATTGGTCCCTCAAACCCACCGGGTCCGAGGGTTACCGCACCGCCGAAGTCACCCTTGGCGGGGTCGATACCGATGGGTTGTCGTCGAAAACCATGATGTCAAGCCACCTGCCCGGCCTCTTTTTCATCGGCGAAGCGGTCGATGTTACCGGCTGGCTTGGCGGCTACAATTTCCAATGGGCCTGGTCTTCGGGCTGGGCCGCAGGCACCGCAATCGCAAAGAGAGACATCTGAGTTTCATCGTTCCAAAAATACTCAAAGCCGCCGCCGCACCTCGGCCATGAAATCCTCGCCACGCCGCTCGAAATTGTCATACTGATCGAAACTCGCGGCGGCGGGCGCCAAAAGCACCACATCGCCGGGCTCGGCCTCGGTCATCGCGCTCTCAATCGCGCGCGCCATTCCGGTGCAAATCTCGGCCTCCACCCCCTCAAGCTTAAGCGCGAACTGCGCCGCCTCGCGGCCGATCACGTAAGCCTTGCGCACATGGGCCAGACCGGGGGCAAGCGCCGCAAGACCACCCTCTTTCTCAAGCCCGCCACAGATCCAGCGAATGTTCTCAAACGCCAGCAAGGCCTTGAGCGCGCTGTCGACATTGGTCGCCTTGCTGTCATTCACAAAGATCACGCCGTCTTTTTCGGCGATCCTCTGGCTGCGATGCGGCAGGCCGGCAAAGCTGGCAAAGCCCTGCTCGATGATCCTTGGCGCAAGCCCAAGCGTGCGGCAGGCGGCATAGGCGGCACAGGCGTTCTGATGGTTATGCGCCCCCGGCAAACCGGGCACATTGCGCAGATCAATCGCGCCCACCTGCTTGCCCTTGCGGTATTCACTCAGGAAGCCCTTGCGCGCGCCCACCGTCCAGCCGGGGCCGGAAAGCTTGCGCTCGACCGAGACCCGGATCACCCGGTCGTCGCCCGGTCCCTCGCTCAGTTGCCCCGCGAGGTAACGCCCCTCGGGCTCGTCCACACCGATGATGGCGCGGTCAGGCCCGCCTTCGGCAAAGAGCCGCCGCTTGGCCGCGAAATAGCCGCCAAGACCGGCATGCCGGTCAAGGTGATCGGCCGAAAAATTGGTAAACACCGCCACATCCGGCGTCAGCGCCCGCGCAAGGTCGGTCTGATAGCTCGACAGCTCCAGCACCACGATCCCGCCGTCACCCGGCGGATCAAGATCAAGCACCCCGCGCCCGATATTGCCCGCAAGCTGCGCCGATTTGCCCGCCTCAAGCAACAGATGATGGATCAGCGCCGAAGTGGTCGATTTGCCATTGCTGCCGGTCACCGCAATCACCCTTGGGGCGACATCGTAATTATCCCATTCCGGCAGGGCCAGTGAACGAAAGAACAGACCGATATCATTGTCGACCGGCACGCCGGCCTCCTGGGCGGCGGCGACCACCTTGTTGGGGCTGGGGTAAAGATGCGGAATTCCGGGGCTGACAATCAGCGCGGCAATCGTCTCAAAGGCGCGCGGATGCGACAGATCGGCGACCTCGAAGCCTTCGGCCTCGGCGTGCGCGCGTGCCTCTGGGTTGTCGTCCCAACAAACCGCATCGGCCCCGCCCGCGCGCAAAGCCCGCGCCGCCGACAGGCCAGAGCGCCCAAGCCCCAGCACGCCAACCCGTGCGCCTTCAAATCCTCTGACTGGTATCATGCCGCCCGCCCCTTGTTCAGACCGGCCCAATCGCTAGCGCAGATGCCCGCGCTTGACCAGAGCCCCCGCAAGCGCCTTAGCGCAGCTTCAGCGTCGCCAGCCCGATCATCGCCAGAACAAGCGCGATGATCCAGAAACGGATCACGATCTGCGGCTCGGCCCAGCCCTTCTTTTCATAATGGTGGTGAATGGGGGCCATAAGAAAGACCCGCTTGCCGGTGCGTTTGAAATAAAGCACCTGAATGATCACGCTCAGCGCCTCGGCCACGAACAGACCGCCAACGATGCCCAGCACCAGCTCGTGCTTGGTGGCCACCGCAATCGCGCCCAAAGCGCCGCCAAGTGCAAGCGATCCGGTATCGCCCATGAACACCGCCGCAGGGGGCGCGTTGTACCACAAAAAGCCAAGCCCGCCACCGACAAGCCCGGCGACAAAGACAAGGATTTCGCCGGTGCCCGGAACGTAATGCAGCCCCAGATAGTCGGTGAAATCGACCCGACCCACCGCATAGGCGATGATCCCAAGCGCGCTTGAGGCGATCATCACCGGCATGATCGCCAACCCGTCAAGCCCATCGGTCAGGTTGACCGCATTGGCCGCGCCCACGATCACGAACATCGCGAAGGGGATAAAGAATATCCCCATATTCAACAGCACATCCTTAAAAACCGGCAGCGCCAGCTGATATTGCAGAGCACCGGGATGATGATAGGTCGCCCAATAGGCGGCAATGGCGGCGATCACAAAGCCAAGCCCAAGGCGCAGCTTGCCCGACACGCCGGTTACATTCTGCTTGCTGACCTTGGCATAATCATCGGCAAACCCGATAAGCCCAAAGGCCAGTGTCACAAACAGCACAAGCCAGACATAAGGATTATCAAGCCGCGCCCAGAACAGCGTTGCCGTGACA
>CBDTZA010000400.1:0-2647 GCA_965364785.1 uncultured Roseovarius sp.
TAAATCCGGTTTCATTCATCGCGCCGCTATAGGCCATCAGGGCGTCATGCACCGACTTATAGGCGTCATCGCCGGCGACCTGCAGCGTGGCGATGGCAAAGCGCGAGGCCAGAACGGATTCGTCGCCCAGGATCGGGAATTCCTTGATCACAAAGCGGATATTGCCATCTTTCTTCAGCAAGCCCGCGACCTCATCAAAGGCGCGCCGACAATAGCTACAGCGGTAATCCATGAATTCGACAAGGGTGATATCGCCCTCGGGATTGCCGCCGACCCAAGAGGCGGAATCACCAAACAGCGCCTCGGCATTCACCTTGACCAGATCAACATCAGCCTGTGCCTGTTGCTGGGACTGGCGCTGTTCGAGAACGGCGACCGCCTCCATGATGATCTCGGGATTGTCGAGGATATAGCCGCGGATTTCATTGTGCAGAAGGGCGCGATCACCCTCTGACAGTGATTCAAGGTCAAGCGCCTGCGCGGGCAGGGTCAGAGACAGGCAAAGACCTGCGGCACTCAGAAGGGGGTGTATCATCGGCATTCTCACTTATCTCCGTTTTTCGGCGTCTTGCGCGGCAGAAAGCACATCCTGGGCCCGTTGCCAAGCCGCAGATCCGCGCGGCAAGAGGTCTGTTGCGCGTTTGGCGTGAATCTTGGCATCTTTCAGCTGTCCGAACATGGCATATCGCTCGGCCGTCAGAACCGAGGCCATGCCGTTATTGCCCTGCTTGGCATAGGTCACCGCCAGATCGCGCATCACACGCGGGTCACGCCCGTCGCGCGAGCGGGATTTTTCAAGAAATTGCTGGGCCTTGGCCACCTGACCATCGGCCAGAAGCGCGCGCCCGTATGACCCGAGGATCAGCGGGTTGTTCGGGGCCAGATTGGTGGCGCGCGCATAGGCGGCCACGGCCGGCTTGATCTGACGGCTTTCCATCAGGATCTGACCGCGCAATTCATGCAGGTAAGGGTCCTTGGGGCGAAGCGCGACGGCGCCATCAATTGCGCCCAGGGCACGGCGCAGATCGGCCTGACGGTGATAGGCCACGGCCTGTCGCATCAGTTTGACATCCTCGAAGCCGCTTTCGCCGGCCCGCGTCAGGGTCCATTTTGGCGAGCGTTGAAAGGCCGAGAGCTTGCCCTTGGCGCGCGCAAACCAGTAACTGGCCTGTGGGTCGGGGGCGGGAGCGCCGCCCTGGGCGTCGGCCAGCTGGCGCACCAGACGATAGCGGTCGCGCGACAGAGGATGAGTGCGCGCATAAGCGTCCTGTCGGGTGACCGAGAGGGCCTCTTGCCCACGAAATATCTCCATCACCTCGACCGAGCCATTGAGATCGACGCCGGCCGCCTTCATGAAACGCATGCCACTTTGGTCGGCGGCGTTTTCTTCGGCGCGGGTATGCGAGAAAAAGCTGCGCATGGCGGCGCCCTGAATCCCGGCAGCCGCGCCTGCGGCAAATTCGCCGCTGCCTGCGGCGGCCCCTGCGGCGATGGCCAATGCGGTGCCAAGCCCTGCGGCGGTGCGGGCGTTGCGCGCATTGATCGGGCGGCGCATCAGGTGACCATTGGCGATATGGGCCGCCTCATGGGCGATCACCGATTGCAGCATCGCCGGGGTATTCATCCGAAGGATCAGGCCGGAATGGATGAACATGCTCTGCGCATCAACAACGAAAGCGTTGAGGTTGGGGTCGTCAATCACCAGAATATCCACCCGCTCAGGGCTAAGCCCGGCGGCGCGCAGGATCGGTGTGGCCAGTTCGCGCAGCGCATATTCGATATCGGGATCGCGCAACAGGGTGATGGCGCGCGCAGGCGCGGCCATGGTCAGTGCCAGGATCAGGGAAATCAAAATAAAACGGAGAAGCTGCATTGACGGCATGGGCCTTTCCCAGTGAAACGAGGGATCAAACATGCACAGTTTAGGAGCAAAGCGATGCGGAACTCAACCCGATCTCAGGTCGATGCCTTCATCGTGATGGATGTCATGGAGGCCGCGCGGCGCGCCGAGGCCGCAGGGCGCCATATCATCCATATGGAAGTGGGTCAGCCGGGCACGCCAGCCCCACAAGGCGCGCGTGCCGCCCTTGCCCGGGCGATGCGCGAGGAGGCGATGGGCTACACGGTTGCGCTTGGGCTACCGCGCCTGCGGGCGCGAATCGCGCAGCTTTACGGAGAGTGGTATGACGTTGATCTTTCGCCGGAACGGGTGATCGTGACGCCGGGATCATCCGGTGCCTTCATTCTGGCCTTTACGGCGCTGTTTGATGCGGGTGACCGGGTTGGCATCGGCAGCCCCGGCTATCCCAGTTACCGCCAGATCCTGCGCGCGCTTGACCTAGTGCCGGTGGACATCCAGACGACGGCGGAAAATCGCCTGCAACCGGTTGCGGCGGAGCTGAGCGGGCAGGATCTGAGCGGTCTGATGGTGGCAAGCCCGGCGAATCCCACCGGGACGATGCTGGATCGCGGCGCGATGGCGGATCTGATTGACGCCGCAAAAGGGCAGGGCGCGAGCTTTATCAGTGACGAGATCTACCATGGCATCGAATATGAGGCCAAAGCGGTCAGCGCGCTTGAGATCACCGATGAGTGCTATGTCATCAATTCCTTCTCCAAGTATTTCAGCATGACCGGCTGGCGTGTC
>CBDTZA010000401.1:0-2646 GCA_965364785.1 uncultured Roseovarius sp.
CAGATCGCCAAAGCCCGACTTTTTCCAGCCGCCAAAGGTGTGATAGGCAAGCGGCACCGGAATGGGCACGTTGATGCCAATCATGCCGACGTTGACGCGCGCGGCAAAATCGCGGGCGGCGTCGCCATCGCGCGTATAGATCGCGGTGCCGTTACCATATTCATGGTCCATCGCCAGCTTGAGGGCCTCTTCGTAATTGCCCGCGCGCACGGTGGTCAGAACCGGGCCAAAGATTTCCTGTTTGTAGATGTCCATCTCGGGTGTGACATGGTCAAACAGGTGCGGCCCGACGAAAAAGCCGTCTTCATAGCCCTGAAGGTTGAAATTACGGCCATCGACCACAAGTTTCGCGCCCTGATCAATGCCCGACTGGACAAGGCCAAGGATGCGCTGCTTGGCCTCGGCGGTGACAACGGGCCCGTAATCAACGTCATCGCCGGCGGTCCAGGGGCCAACCTTGAGCGCTTCGATACGCGGCACCAGCTTTTCGATAAGGCGGTCGGCGGTCTCGTCACCAACCGGAACGGCCACGGAAATCGCCATGCAGCGTTCGCCCGCCGCGCCATAGCCGGCACCGATCAGGGCATCAGCGGCCTGATCCATATTGGCATCGGGCATGATGATCATGTGGTTCTTGGCGCCGCCAAAGCACTGCACGCGCTTGCCCTGCGAACAGCCGGTGCCATAGATATATTGCGCAATCGGGGTCGAGCCGACAAAGCCGACCGATTGGATCACGTCGTGATAGAGAATCGCATCGACCGCTTCCTTGTCGCCGTTGACGATCTGTAGCAGACCCTTGGGAAGACCGGCCTCTTCAAACAGTTCGGCCAGCATCAGGGGTACAGAGGGGTCGCGCTCGGACGGCTTGAGGATAAAGGCGTTGCCACAGGCAAGGGCAGGCCCGAACATCCACATCGGGATCATCGCGGGAAAGTTGAACGGCGTGATGCCCGCACTGACGCCAAGCGGCTGTTTCATCGAATACATGTCGATGCCGGGGCCCGCACTATCGGTGAACTCACCCTTCAAAAGCTGCGGCGCGCCGATGCAATATTCGATCACTTCAAGGCCGCGCTGAATGTCGCCTTTGGCATCGGGGAAGGTCTTGCCGTGCTCTACTGACAGCGCCTCGGCCAATTTGTCCATGTCGCGGTTCAGAAGGTTGACGAATTTCATCATCACGCGGGCACGGCGCTGTGGGTTGGTTGCGCCCCAGGCCGGTTGTGCGGCCTGTGCGGCCTTGACGGCGATGTCCATTTCCGCGGCGTTGGCGAGCGGGCATTTGGCCTGCACTTCGCCGGTGGCGGGGTTGAAGACATCGGAAAAGCGGCCCGATGTCCCTTTGACATGCTCGCCGTTGATGTAATGCGTAAGCTCTTTCATGGGAGTACTCCTTTTGGTTGGCACCAAGGTAGCCTTGCAATTTTATTTGGAAAAGAGGCAATATTCCAAAAGCTGCCTGCATTTTTGCAAAGGAGAGCAAAGGAGACCACTGTGCAACCCAATTGGGATGATATCAAGATATTCCTCGCCGTCGCCCGCGCCGAAAGTCTGTCGGGGGCGGGGCGCATGCTCAAGGTCGATCCGGCCACGGTGGGTCGGCGCATTGCGCGCCTTGAAGATACGCTTGGGGCGCCGCTTTTTGCGAAATCGCCGAATGGCTATGCCCTAAGTGATGCCGGTCAGCGCCTGATGGCGCATGCGATGCGCGCCGAGCAGGCGATGGAAGATGCGGCCGAGGAACTGGCGGGGCAGGCGGGTGGCATGACCGGACAGATCCGCGTCGGCGCGCCCGATGGCTGCGCCAATTTCCTGTTGCCGCAGGTCTGCGCCGCGATTTCCGTGGAAAACCCCGACCTTGAAATTCAGATCGTTGCCTTGCCGCGCGTCTTTAACCTGACCCGGCGCGAGGCCGATATGGTGATCGCTGTCAGCCCGCCCACCGCCGGGCGGCTGAGCGTGCAGAAAATCACCGATTACCGGCTGCACCTTGCGGCCTCGATCAAATACTTGCGCCAACACCCGCCGATTGAAACTCTTCAGGATCTGGAGGGGCATCGCATGGTCGGCTATATTCAGGACATGATTTTTGACAAGGAACTGGATTACCTCAGTCAGGCCGGTGTCGAGCGGGTGAACCTTGCCTCAAACTCGGTCTCGGTACAGCTTAACTGGGTCCGTCAGGGCGGCGGAATAGGGGTTTTGCACGACTTTTCATTACCTTGGACGCGCGGCGTGCAAAAGGTTCTGGCCGATAAACTTAGCCTCACGCGGAGCTTTTATCTGGTGCGTCATGCCGATGATCGCCGCCTTGAGCGGCAAAACCGATTTGCCAGCGCATTGGTCGCGGGCATCCGGCAACAGGTGGCGCAACTTGAAGCGCGGACTTGACAGAAAATTATTGATCGCTAACCATTTGAATAAGGTAATTTTCTTTCGGGAGGGTGAGACATGCTGGTCCAGCAGATTCTGAAATCCAAGGGGGATGAAGGAGTGATCACCATCACCCCCGAAACACTTGTATCGGAGGCCGCACAGATCCTGGCCGAACGCCGGATCGGCGGGCTTGTGGTGTCGCGCGATGGCATCAAGGTCGATGGCATCCTGTCCGAGCGTGATATCGTGCGCTCTTTGGCGGTGCGT
>CBDTZA010000402.1:0-2646 GCA_965364785.1 uncultured Roseovarius sp.
CCACCGCCTGTGCATCCGCCAGCGCCGCCAATGGCCGCCCCGGCAGGGCCTCATCCAGTCGCGCAAGCGCCTCGGCCCGGCGCGGAAAGCGGAACTTTTGCATGCCCTGCACCGCAAAGACCACCGCCGCCAGCCCGCCAAACATAAGGACAGACCAGACCGCCTCAACCGGCGCGACGTCCTGCAGACCAAGCATAAGCATCGCCGCGCCTGCTGCCAGAAGGCTCCAGACCGGCCAGAACGCCCGCACAAGCCGCTCTGCAATCAGCCCCGCCCATGTCAGGCTAAGGGGCCGTCGCAGCCGGGCCAGAACCGGCGTCAGGGGGTTTTGCGTCTCAGGCATGCGCCGCACCAATCCTCGGCCTGACGCGCCCATCGCATCACAGCCATTCGGGGATGGTATCTCGATTTATCATCTCGTCAAAGGTCGGTCTTGCCCGGATCACGGCAAATTCACGCCCATTGACCAAAACCTCGGGGATCAGAGGCCGTGTATTATACTCGCTCGACATCACCGCGCCGTAAGCGCCGGCACTGCGGAACGCCACCAGATCACCGTCTTTCAGCGGCGGCATCATCCGCCCCCGGGCAAAGGTATCACCTGATTCGCAAACCGGACCGACCACATCATAAGGCACCTGCTCCCCCCCCGGCGCGGCTTCGATCACCGGGATGATATCATGATGGGCGTCATACATCGCCGGGCGGATCAAATCATTCATCGCCGCGTCGAGAATCAGAAAATCGCGCCCCTCGCCCGATTTCACATAGATCACGCCACTGACAAGAATACCGGCATTGCCCGCCACAAGACGCCCCGGCTCGATCTCGATCTCGCAGTCAAGATGCCCCAGCGTTTCCTTGATCAACCGGCCATAATCGGTCGGCAGGGGCGGTGCGTCATTGCTTCGGGTATAGGGAATACCCAATCCGCCGCCCAGATCAAGCCGCCGGATATCATGCCCATCCGCGCGCAACGTCTCGGTCAGCAGGGCCACCTTTTCATAGGCCTGGCGGAACGGTTCCAGCTCGGTCAGCTGACTGCCGATATGCACGTCGACCCCAATCACCTCGAGCCCCGGCATCGCTGCGGCCTGGGCGTAAACTGCGCGCGCGCGCGCAATCGGAATGCCAAATTTGTTCTCGGATTTGCCGGTGGCAATTTTGGCGTGGGTCTTGGCATCGACATCGGGGTTCACGCGTATGGTGATCGGCGCCCTCACCCCAAGCTCAAGCGCCACGGCATTGAGCGCGGCCATCTCGGGCTCGCTTTCAACGTTGAACTGGCGGATGCCGCCCAAAAGCGCCATGCGCATCTCGTCACGGGTCTTGCCGACGCCGGAAAACACAATTCGTTCGCCCGGCACGCCGGCCGCTTTGGCGCGGGCATATTCCCCGCCCGACACCACATCCATCCCGGCCCCAAGCGCGGCAAGCGTCTTCAGAATCGCCTGATTGCTGGCCGCCTTCATGGCATAGCACACAAGGTGATCCATCCCGGCCAATGCCTCGTCAAACAGACGATAATGCCGCGCCAGCGTGGCGGTGGAATAGCAGTAAAACGGCGTGCCGACAGCGGTCGCAATCTCGGCAACCGGCACGTCTTCGGCATAAAGCGCGCCGTCTTTGTAAAGAAAATGATCCATCGACCTACCCTAAATGCCGCCCGCCGCGCCCGCTTGCAGGGGCACCATGGCTGACTTTCATCGTTCCAAAAATACTCAAATTCCGCCCTGTCCACCAAGGCGCGCGCGCAAAAACAGATACAGCGGCAAACCGCAACTGACTCCGATGCAAAATGTTGCCGGAATGGCAATCAGCCCAAGCCACATGCGCCACTTGATCACCTCAGCCAGGATCCAGACCGTAAGCGCAATCGCCGCAATCGTCAGGTCCCAGACCAGCCCGCTTGACGCCGCATTCGCATGCCAGGCATCGACCATGCCCATAAGGTCATAGCCATTCTCGCCAAACCATTGCAGGAAATAGACCATCGGATGGATAGCGCCCCAGACCGCCAGGGCCAGAAAAGCCCACCTCACAACCCGACGCCCACGCCGACGTTCACATTGCCAAGAACCGCCCCGACGCTGGTCGAGGCGCGCACGCCGCTGCTGCCGACGCCGATTGTGGTCCCAAGCGATGGCCGCACCGGCTCGCCGTCAACACCACAGCCTGCCAATACCAAAAGCGCAAGCGCCGCCAGATATCGTTTTGTCATCCCAACCTCTCTTTCCAGCGCGCGACCTGTTCGCGCACCCGCACCGGCGCCGTGCCGCCAAAGCTTTGCCGCGAGGCCACCGAATTATGTACCCCAAGCACATCATAAACCGATGCGTTGATTTCGCCATGCACCGATTGCATATCCTCAAGGCTAAGGTCCGGCAGATCACAGCCCTTCGCCTCGGCCATCGCCACCAGGCTGCCGGTCACGTGATGCGCGTCGCGGAACGGCATATCGAGCACCCGCACAAGCCAATCCGCAAGATCGGTGGCAGTGCTGAACCCGCTGGCCGCCGCTATTTCAAGACTGGGGCGGTTGGCGGCCATGTCCTTGACCATACCCTCCATCGCCGCCAACGCCAGCATCAGGTTATCGGCGGCGTCAAACACCTGTTCCTTGTCTTCCTGCATGTCCTTGGAATA
>CBDTZA010000403.1:0-2645 GCA_965364785.1 uncultured Roseovarius sp.
CCGTTATTGTCATCGTCGAGAGTCCAGCCCTGATTGTTGGGTTCGTTGTCGGTGATGGTGGCCGTGCCTGCCGTATCGGACGAGCCTGTCCACGTGAAGGTCGACCCCACGCCTGTGGAGAAAACCGATGCCGGGTTCGTGTTGTACAAGCCTACAGTATATGTCGGCATTCTTGTTACTCCTGCCCGCAGATACGATGATCTGCATTTTCTCATCACAATCAGCGGTCTTGTGCCGCTTGAACCCGGGGATTTTTGGATTACTCGCCCCGTTGTTTCCAAAATGGATACACACCGTCTGCGGCGGCAATTCGCGGAATTTCAGGTAAGTTTTAGGCAGATTCGGGCAGGATCAGGGCGATGCACGGTTAGGGTTGTGCCCGCCCTTTGGGGGCTCAGGTCACGGTCGCGCGGGCCTGATAGGTGGGATTATCCCAAAGCCGGTTCTGCATGACATGGGTCAGACGGCGCGCCGCCTCTTGCACGTCAGAGGCGTCTATATATAGCGGGGTAAAGCCAAAGCGCATGATGTCGGGCGCCCGGAAATCACCGATCACGCCCTGCGCGATCAGTGCCTGAATCGCCGCATACCCATGCTCAAAACGGAACGAAACCTGAGAGCCGCGCGCGATGGCGTTGCGGGGGCTGGCGAGCGTCAGCATCGGACAGCCGGCCTCGACCTCGGCGATGAACAGCTCGCTGAGCGTGATGGATTGTTTCCGGATATCGGCAAGATCAACGCCGTCCCAGATATCAAGCGCCGCCTCAAGCGCGGCCATCGCAAGCACCGGCGGTGTGCCCACGCGCATCCGCTCGATCCCCTTGCCGGGCCGGTAACTTGGCTCAAACGCAAACGGCGCATCATGGCCGAGCCAGCCCGAAAGGGCTGGAGCGGCGCGCGTTGCGTGGCGCGGCGCGACATAGATAAAGGCCGGCGCGCCGGGGCCGCCATTGAGGTACTTATAGGTGCAGCCCACCGCGAAATCCGCACCACAGCCGACAAGATCCACCGGCACCGCGCCCGCACTATGCGCCAGATCCCAGATCGTCAGCGCGCCCATGTCATGCGCCCGCCGCGTCAGGCCCGCCATGTCATGCAGCCGCCCGGTGCGGTAATCGACCTCGGTGATCAGGGTCACCGCGACCTCTTCGGTGATCGTGCCCTCCACCGCTTCGGGGGCCACCACGCGCAATTCGTGACCCCGCCCAAGCGCCGCGATCAGCCCCTGCGCGATGTAAAGATCGCTGGGAAAATTGCCGCTATCGGACAGGATTATCCGCCGCTCGGGGCGCATCTCAAGGGCGGCGGCAAGCGCCTGGTAGACCTTGATCGACAGGGTGTCGCCCAACACCACATGCCCGGCCTCGGCCCCGATCAGCCGCGCGATCCGGTCACCCAAACGCGTGGGCTGTGCCATCCAGCCGGCCTTGTTCCAGCCGGTGATAAGCATCTCGCCCCATTCATCCTGCATCCGTTCCTGCATGCGCGCAGCGGCGGCGCGGGGCAGGGGGCCAAGCGAGTTGCCATCGAGGTAAATCACCCCCTCGGGCAGGTGAAACAGGCGTTTGGTGGCGGCGAAATCGGTCATTTCTGCTCTGGCACGCCCAGCTCGGCGCGTTTCTTCTTTGACAGGTTCGCGGCGGCCATGTGATAGGACATCACCAGATGATCACACAGCGCCTCGTCGTTCAGACCCGGCTGATCGTAGACCTGCAACCACTTGAGCCCGCGTGACGCCAGATAGGGCGCGGGCCTGATTCCCGGCTGGCCCTGCAAGACCTCAAAGGCGATCTCAGACGCCTTGAAGGTAAAGGCATCTTTCCCCTCGTTCCAGCCACAGATCGCAAAGACCTTGCCCCCCACCTTCCAGACATCCGCATTGCCCCATTGCACCACATGGGTGGTGGCGGTCAGAGACTGGCAAAAGATGTTAAACTCATCTCGGGTCATGCGGGGTCCGGTAATGATGGAGCGGGTGACGCCCATACCCTAACGCAACCGTCTTTGCTTCGCCATCGGTCTTGGCTGTCGCTTGCGGTTTGAATGCCCGGCTATAGATATTTGCCAATGTCTGTTGAGTGGGGAAAACGGTCACTGGTCCTGGTGATCAGCCATAAAAGGGCCTCAGGCGTCTTCGACGTGATTGATAGGTCCGCACTTACACCGATCTTTGGGTTTATTTTCGGCCTTTCCAGAATTTGCGGTGGTGACTGGCTGTTCTCAACCGCAGAGGGCGGCCCAAAATCTTCGTCCAGCATGGGCATTAGCTTCCTTGTCTTGGTCTTCTTCTTGGTGTTCGGCCCAACCTTTTTTGGCCTCTCTACGCCGGTCGTCGGAATTTGGGATTATGCGATCTCGATGGGTGTAAGTTAAGGGCCGAACCGACTGGGCATTCGACGCAAGATCATCCATGCTGATGCAATGTCTGTTATCGAATATATCTATTCAGTCCATTCCGCCTTTGCTTACCTTGGCTCTGCGGAATTGAGCAAACTATGCGTCGACTATCATGTGACCCTGATCCACAAGCCGGTTCTGTTATCTCCAGTTGTGGAAGCGCAAGGCAGCCAGCCCTTTCGCGCGCGAACGCAGGCGCATGTGGACTATTTCTTCGGGCGCGAGATTGAAAGATGGGCCGAGTATCG
>CBDTZA010000404.1:0-2639 GCA_965364785.1 uncultured Roseovarius sp.
TTGTCCAGAAGGGTGACTACATCATGGACGGCAACCCCGCGCCGCATGACATCCTTGGGATCATGGGTGTCGAGGCGCTGGCAAACTATATGATCGACGAGGTGCAAGAGGTCTATCGTCTGCAAGGCGTGAAGATCAACGACAAGCACATCGAAGTCATCGTGCGCCAGATGTTGCAGAAGTGGGAAATCCAGGACAGTGGCGACACCACGCTTCTGAAGGGCGAGCATGTCGACAAGGCCGAGTTTGACGAAGCCAACGACAAGGCGATCTCGAAGGGCGGACGTCCGGCACAAGGCGAGCCGATCCTTCTCGGGATCACCAAGGCCAGCCTGCAAACCCGCAGCTTTATCTCTGCGGCGTCGTTCCAGGAAACCACCCGCGTGCTGACTGAAGCATCGGTTCAGGGCAAGCGCGACAAACTTGTTGGTCTCAAGGAAAACGTCATCGTTGGGCGTCTTATTCCGGCGGGTACCGGTGGTGCCACCCAAGAGATGCGCCGCATTGCCACCGCGCGCGACGGCGTTGTGATCGAGGCCCGTCAGGAAGAAGCCGCCGCTGCGGCCGCTCTTGCCGCGCCTGTGATGGACGATGTTGTCGGCGGTGACGAGTTTGACAATCTGGTGGAAACACCGGAAAGCCGCAGCGAATAAGACCGACGGTCTGAAAAGAGAGAGGGCCCTGCCAGATGATGGCGGGGCTCTTTTTTATTGTGGGCCGCGTGGCTGTGACCGGTGTCGGAATTTGAGTATTTGGACCAAGAAGAAATGCAGGATCAGTGTGATGCCTTGTCGGTTTTGTTCAGGTCGTTGAGTGGGATGTGACAGCGGATGGCATGGCCGTCCGAGCCTTCTTGCCAAGGCGGCGTATCGGTGTCGCAGATGCTGCCGCATTTGACGGGGCAGCGCCGTTGAAACGGACAGCCGCGCGCGGGCGGTGACAGTTCTGCGGCGTATTCGGTCAGCAATTTAGGCGCGTGATCTGGATCGGGTTCAAGCACGGCATTGAGCAGCACCTCGGTATAGGGGTGCGAGGGCGCGCCGTAGACTGCGGCCGAAGGGCCGATTTCGCACAGGCGCCCCTGATAGAGGACGGCCACGCGATCCGACAGCGCGCGCACGACCGTCAGGTCATGGCTGACAAAGATAAAGGTCGTCTGATGGCGCGCCTTGAGGTCATTGAGAAGCTCAAGCACCGCTGCCTGAACCGACACATCAAGCGCCGAGGTAATTTCATCGCAGAGCACGATGTCTGGGGTGGCGGCAAAGGCGCGGGCGATAGCGACGCGTTGCTTTTCGCCGCCCGATAGCTGCCCGGGACGGCGGTCAAGGTAATGTGCGCCAAGGCGCACGGTCTCTAGAAGTTCCGTGGCGCGTTGGCGCAACTCGGCACCCTTGAGGCCGAAATAGAGGCGCAGCGGCTGGCCCAGGATATCGGCCACGGATTGGCGCGGGTTGAGGCTTTCGTCGGGATTCTGGAACACCATTTGAATGCGGCGCAACTGATCCGGTCGGCGCTGTTCCACGCGCGGCGTGAGAGCAGTACCGTCGCCGAGGGTGATCAGGCCCTCGGCCGGGGGCAGGAGGCCCGCGATGGTCTTGAGGATGGTCGATTTCCCGCTGCCGGATTCCCCGACCAATCCCAGGGTTTCGCCTTGGGTGATGGTCAGGGTAATGTCGTCCACCGTGGCCGGGGGGCGGGGTTGGGCAGGCATGAACCGCGCGAAGGCACCGGGGCGGTCATAGCGGATCGCGACCCCGTTGAGGGTCAGGGCCGGCGGGCTATCGCCCATGCAGCAACTTAGCGGTGCGCCGCTCCCACTCATGCCGATACTTGTGGTTTGCTCGGGGTAAAAACAGCGGGTCGCTTGCCCGCTCTCGCCCGGCACCATCGGGGGGTGTATGGTTTGGCAATGATCCGTGGCAAGCGCGCAACGCGGCGCAAAGGCACAGCCAGTTCTGTCACTGCCGGGCGCGGGCGGGCGACCATCCAGAGCACGCGGCAGGCTGCGGTCGCCAAGGCGCGGGATCGAGGCCAGAAGGCCCCGCGCATAAGGATGCGCCGGGGTTTTCAGCACCGCGCGCACCGGCCCCTCAAGCACGGTTTCGCCGGCATAAAGCACCTGAACCCGGTCGCACACCCGCGCGATGACGCCAAGGTCGTGGCTTACATAAACCATCGCCATATTGCGCGCCTGGGCCAATTCGCGCAGCAACTCAAGGATATGCGCCTGTGTTGTCACATCAAGGCCGGTTGTCGGCTCGTCCAGCAACAGCGCGTCAGGCTCGCCCGCCAGAGCCATGGCAATGGCCACGCGTTGTTGTTGCCCACCTGACAGTTCATGTGGATAGCGGCGCAGGATCACCGCAGGATCTGGCAGGCGTACCTGGGTCAAAAGGTCGATTGCGCGGGCCTCATGGGCCCCCTCGGGCAGGGTGCAATGCAGGTGCAGCGCCTCGTGCAGCTGGCGACCAATGCGCAGTGTCGGCGTCAGCGCCTGCCCCGAGTTTTGCGGGATCAGTCCCAGTTGCCCGCCGCGTATTTTGGCCAGTTCGGCGGCGTTGCGTGCGAACATATCGGCGCCGTCATAGACCACCTCGCCCGAGATCTTTTGCAGGCCATGTTTGAGGTATCCCATC
>CBDTZA010000405.1:0-2638 GCA_965364785.1 uncultured Roseovarius sp.
GGCGATCATCACCACGGCCTTGGCCAGGGTCAGGATGAAGAAGCGGCGCGAATCCCCCGCCGCAAGCGAGGCCTGATCATAGGTCATCACGATGATCTGCGGGATTTGCATGACCGCCATTAGCACCACAATCGCGCCCGCCATTGTATAGCGATCATCATACATCACCCCGACAAGCCAGACACCCAAAAGCGCAAACGTCGCCGCAAGCGCCAAAAGCGCGAGGGTGACGGCAAAGCGCATCCGCCGCAGCTTGGCAAAGTTCTCGGGGCTCTCGCCGGGGGGCAATTCGCGGTAAATGGGGATCAGCAATCGCCAGGTTAGCATATTGCCCAGAAGCATCGGGAAAGAGGCCAGGAAAAACCCGATATTATAGACGCCAAAGACCCCGAAACTAAGGTATTTGCCAAGGATAAGCTTATCCGCCTGACTGAACAGGAAGCCACAGATCGTGCTCAGGAAAATCCATTTTCCAAAGCTGACAAGCTCTTGTGCGGCGGGCTTTTCCCACATGATCCGGTTGCCTGGTCCGGGTAGAAACACCCAATAAAGGACCAACGCCACAAGTGCGCTGATCAATCCCGAAATCACCAACGCCCAGACCGATTGAAGCCACCAGGCAAGGGCCACGGCGGCCAGAATGCCCGCGATCTGCACGGCGAAATCAATCGCCGTCACCCGGCCAAACCGCAAATGTCGCTTGGCACTGTCAAGCCGCGTCGGGTTGAACCCGGTGATCAGCAAAGACAGCCCCGCCACCGGCAAAAGCTGCATCAAGAGCGGCGAGTCGTAGATCTGCGCCACGGGCCAGGCAAGCGCACAGGCCGCCAGCCACAGGCCAAGCCCGCGCATCATCTGAATGGTCCAGGCGGTGTTTAGAAAATTGGGATCATCGCCGCGTTTGCTTTGCATGATTGCCGGGCTGACGCCGACATCGGAAAACTGCATCAGGCCCTGAATGATGACGCTGACAATCGCCATTATGCCAAAGGCCTCGGGGAACAAAAGCCGCGCCAGAATAAGGTTTGAGGCAAGCCGAAGTACCTGAGAGCCGCCAAAACCGGCCACGGTCAGCGCCGAAGAGCGCATCGCCCGGGCCCAAAGCCCGTCTCCTGAAAAGACCTGCGTTACAACGCGCACTCTAAACCCCGTGTTAACCTTACCTGTGGCACCGAACCGATTTGCCGTAGCATTACGGTAGTTCTGCGGCGAATCCATTGAAATCGCAGGGCGTTAGCGCCCGCGTGTCCATTCGTCGCTGCCTTTGCCTTTGCCTTTGCCCATGCGCACGCTCAGGGCGACGGCGATATAGGCCAGAAACGCCAAGGGCGCGCGCAGGGCCGCGCCGATGATCCACGCGCGCCCCTTTGGTCGCGCGTCGTCATTGGCCAAAAGCGCAGGATAGGCCCGGGCAAGTTCGGCCACGCCGCGATCCTGTCTGCGGCGCACCTTTACCAATGCGGCAAAGCCCTCGACGATGGGCCAGCGATACCCGGCCCCAACCGCGACGCGTTCACTGGGCGCAAAGTTGAGCCGCGCAAAGGTGTCATCCGAAATGATCGCGGGCCAGTCACCCCATCGCGCCCGCCCGGCGCGGTTCATCGCGAAGAATCCGCATCCCGGCACGCCATGGTGAAAGAATGGGACCTGTCGGTAGAACCGCGCATAGGTGCGGCTAAAGGCGCTTTGCGGCAGCGGAATGATCACCCGACCACTGGCATAGGCCGGGTCACTGCCGGCCAGCACCTGCGCGATCTCGCCCAAAAGGGGTGCGGCGACACTCACATCGGCATCGAGGTAAGCAAGCACCGCGCCCGTCGCCGCCCGCTCGCCCGCGTTGAGCGCGCCGGGCTTGCTGCCCTCGGCGAGGTCGAGCACCTGCATCGTCCAGCCGCGCGCCTGCGCCGCGCCGCGCCGCGCCTCTGTCTCGGGCACCGTGGTGTCGGCGCAGCCATTGGCAACCACGATCACCTCGACCCTGCCCCCGGCCCAGTCCGAGGCCAGAAGCGCGTCAAGACAGGGCCCGATCTGCCCCGCCTCGTTATGGGCGGGGATAATGACGCTTAACTCGGGCCCGGCGTTATCCATCAACAGAGGGTTTCCAATTCTTTTACCTGCAAATCTTATGCGCCCGCGCGTCCTGTGCTAAGCCCCTATTTAGCAAACCGGTCAAAAGCGGAACAGCAGATGTCAGAAACCCCGTCGATAAAACAGGATGCACCTCTGAAGCTTGGCTATCTCGTGCCACAGTTTCCGGGCCAGACGCATATCTTTTTCTGGCGCGAACTGGCCGATCTGGCACGGCTTGGCGTTGAGGCGACGCTGTTTAGCACCCGCCCGCCGCCGCCCGGCCTTATCTCGCATGACTGGTCAAAAGAGGCGATGGTGCGGACCACCTATTTAGGTGAGATCTCGCCGCTTCCGGCGCTTGGCGGTATGTTTCATGCGCCGTGGGGGGATATTCTGGGCGAGCGGGCGGGCAAGGCGTTTTTGCGCGATGCTTTGATCTGTCTGCCCGCCGCGCGTCGCCTGATCACCGAATGCCGTGCGCGCGGAATTGATCATGTGCATGCCCATTCCTGTGGTCGCGCCGCGTTGATCTGTGCGCTTGCCCAGCGCATGGGCGGGCCAAACTATA
>CBDTZA010000406.1:0-2613 GCA_965364785.1 uncultured Roseovarius sp.
CGGATGGGGCTTGACCGTGATATCGCTTTGTTGGAAATGACCGGCGCCAAGTATCACGCCGATCAGATCACCACCGCGCGCGCGCTTCCCGCCCTTGAGCGGGCCAAGCGCAACGGGCTTGATATCACTGCGGGCACAAGCATTCATCACCTGACGCTGAACGAGCTGGACGTGTCCGATTATCGCACCTTTTTCAAGGTCAAGCCGCCGCTGCGTTCCGAGGAGGACCGACAGGCGGTGATTGAGGCGCTGCGCTCGGGGTTGATTGAAATCATCAGTTCGATGCACACGCCGCAGGACGAAGAAAGCAAGCGCCTGCCCTTTGAAGAGGCGGCCAGCGGCGCCGTGGCGCTTGAGACCTTGTTGCCCGCCGCCTTGCGGCTTTACCATGCCGAGGCGCTTGATCTGCCGACGCTGTTTCGGGCGATGTCACTTAATCCGGCGCGTCGGCTTGGGCTGGCCTCGGGACGCCTGGCGGTGGGCGCGCCTGCCGATCTGGTGCTGTTTGATCCGCATAAGCCGTTCGTGCTTGACCGCTTTGCGCTCAAGTCAAAATCCAAGAATACGCCCTTTGACGGCGCGCGCCTGCAGGGTAAGGTGCTGGCGACTTATGTTGCCGGAATCCCTGTTTATGAGGCCGAACGATGCCGCTGATTGAAACGACGACTGCCGGTCTGATCCTTTGGGCCTTGATTGGTTATGGGCTTGGCTCGATCCCGTTTGGCATGGTGCTGGCTCGGGTGATGGGGCTGGGCAATCTGCGCGAAATCGGGTCGGGCAATATTGGCGCGACCAATGTGCTGCGTACCGGCAACAAGCTGGCGGCGGCGCTGACGCTTCTGCTGGATGGTGGCAAGGGCGCGGTTGCCGTTCTGTTGGCGCGGGTCTTTGCCGGTGAAGACGCGGTGCAGTTGGCGGCGCTGATGGCCTTTGTCGGCCATTGCTATCCGGTCTGGCTTGGGTTTCGCGGCGGCAAGGGGGTCGCGACGTTTCTCGGGATCATGTTGGCGCTGGCCTGGCCTGTCGGCATTGCGTGCTGTCTGACCTGGCTGGCTGCGGCGCTGCTTTCGCGAACGTCGTCGATGGCCGCAATCGTGGCCGCAGCGCTTTCAATGGGATGGGCGCTTGTTTTGGGCTATGGCCCTGTGGTGGTTCTGGCGTTTGTGTTGACCCTGCTGGTCTTTTGGCGCCATCGCAGCAACATGGCGCGGATCAAGGCCGGGACAGAGCCGAAGATTGGCCAAAAGGGGTGAGTGCGGCGCGAGGGGCGCTGCCCCTCACACTCCCCGGGATATTTCAGGCCAGAAGAAACCGCGATCAGTAGCTGTAGTCGGCGTAGATGCGATCAAGATCGCCGTTCCAGTCGCCATGGAAATGCTCTAGCAATTCGTCGGCCGGGGTTTTGCCGGTCTCGATGCTTTCGTTCAGCGCGTTCAGGAAATGGGTTTCATCCGGGATCATGCCGCCGCCGCCCGAGCGAGCGAGCGCCTTGAGGCCGGCGTTCGAGATGGCCACGGCCTCGCGGGCCAGATCATGCATGTTGATGCCGTTGACCTTGGCCTGAAGCCCATCGACGCTGGCCGCGACGCGCAGGGCGTCGCGGGTCTCAGTATCCCATGATTTGCACAGATCCCAGGCCGCATCGAGCGAGGATTGATCATACATCAGCCCGACCCAAAAGGCCGGCAAGGCGCAGAGCCTGCGCCAGGGGCCACCATCGGCGCCGCGCATTTCCATGTATTTCTTGATCCGCGCCTCGGGGAAGATCGTGGTCAGGTGATCGGCCCAGTCCGACAGGGTTGGTTTTTCACCGGGCAGGGCGGGCAGTTCGCCGCGCAGGAAATCGCGGAACGACTGGCCGAGGGCGTTGATGTATTTGCCATCGCGATAGACGAAATACATCGGTACATCGAGCGCGTAATCGGCGTATTGCTCAAAACCGAAGCCCGGCTCAAAAACGAAAGGCAGCATGCCGGTGCGGGCCGGGTCAAGATCGCGCCAGACCCGCGCGCGCCAGGATTTATGGCCGTTTGGCTTGCCTTCAAAGAACGGCGAGTTGGCAAACAGCGCGGTCGCCACCGGCTGGAGCGCGAGGGCGACGCGGAATTTTTGCACCATGTCGGCCTCGGAGCTGAAATCGAGGTTCACCTGCACGGTGCAGGTGCGGCGCATCATCGTCTGGCCCATGGTGCCGACGGTTTGCATATAGCTGTCCATCAGCTTGTAGCGGCCTTTGGGCATCAGCGGCATCTGCTCATGGGTCCAGACCGGGGCGGCGCCGAGGCCAATAAAGCCAACCCCGACCTTGTCGGCGATATCCTTGACGTCGCGCAAATGAGCGTTGACCTCATCGCAGGTCTCGTGAATCGTTTCCACCGGCGCGCCGGAAAGCTCCAGCTGTCCGCCCGGTTCAAGCGAGACATTGGCGCCGTCTTTTTCAAGCCCGATAAGCTTGCCACCCTCTTCGACGGGCGCCCAGCCGTGGCCGTCGCGCAGGCCTTCGAGCACCGCCAGGATGCTGCGCGGTCCCTCGTAAGGGATCGGCTTGAGCGTATCCTTGCAATAGCCGAATTTCTCGTGCTCGGTGCCGATGCGCCAGTCTTCTTTGGGTTT
>CBDTZA010000407.1:0-2612 GCA_965364785.1 uncultured Roseovarius sp.
GCGCGTGGGCTTGAGGGTGTCAACATCGTTGGCGCCGATATGGTCGAGGTCTCGCCGCCATTTGACACCTCTGGCGGCACCGCCTTTCTGGGCGCGTCGATCATGTTCGAGATGCTATGCGTGATGGCCAACGTCAAACCAGCGGCCTAGACCGGGCCGCTGCCGCCCAGATCGAGCGGCGCAATCGACAGCGACTTGATCACCACAGAACACCTCTACCCTAGCGCAATTCGCTCAGCGCGCCTTTAGGCGTATTGAGCGCCGAGAGGGGCGCGGGGCGCGTTCACGACCGCATACCCGCGAGGCGTTCAAAGGGTCACTGCACGGCGCGGATCATCTTGCGCTCCAACACGCGCAGCACGGGTTTAAGATCATGGCCGCGCTTCAAAACCTGCCCGTCAATTCCGATCACCGCATATTGCCCCTGCTTGGCGCACAGCCTGGGCCGCTTTTCGATCCGGTAAAGCGGGTTTTCCGCCGTGCGTCGAAAGATCGAAAACACTGCAACATCGCGCAGGCAGGAAATGCCATAATCACGCCATTCCCCGGCAGCAACCATACGCCCGTAAAGCGACAGGATGACCGCCAGCTCGGTGCGATGAAACGCCACCTGCATCGGCGCGCCAGACACCTGGGTCGGGCTGAAAGACTGAAATGTCATGTCAATAGAGTTGCGCCGAACCTTCCGCAAATCAAGCAAATTCATGCGCGACCCCTTTGCTTCGCCGAAGAAAGTGCCCTCGAAAATTCTGCGAATTTTCGGATCAGTCCTCTAGGCAAACCGCCCCTGACAAAACCAGCCGGGTGACAGGACGGCGCCGTAAGCGTAATAAAGCCAAAGCTGTTTACCCCGCGCGGTGACCACCCGCCAATAATCATGCAGCCGCCCACGCCGATGAAAGCAACCCGCAAGATGCGGCAGATCGGGGGCGCGCACCGGCTCTGGCCGCCAGATCAGCAGGGGTCGTTCGATCGCCGGTTCAGGCCATGTCCCAGGCGCCGGGTCTGACCATTTCGCCGCCAGCACCTGCGCCGACCTTTCCGGGATATGGCTGCTACCGGGATGGTGGCGAGTGATCGCCTCAAGCCCGATACACGCACCAAGGCGTCCCATCAGATCCTCGATCGCGCAGGCCTGCGATCGCCGCCTTTCAGCCGCGCCAAGGACGGTGGCATCACCAGCCATCTGCCGGGGCTCGATTCGCTCAGTTTCAACCGCCTCAAGGTGCAGCATATCAATGCCAAACCCGGCCTCGATCTCGTCAAGCTTCATCACCAGCAAGGGCAGGATGCGCAGCGCGGTGTCGGCGGGCCGGGCAAGCCCGACCTGCACCACCTGCACCGTACCATCGACGCGAAACGCCTCGAACCGCACCCGCCGTGCGCCGTGCCCCCTGCCACGCAAAAGGGCACAGAGCCGGTCCGCCAGCCGATCCAGACCGGCGCGCAGATCGTCTTGCAATCCGATCAGCTCGAGCAGGCTGAGCCGTGTGGCAAACGGCTGTTTCGGGGCCAGAGGCGCGCGCGGCTGTCCGGTCAGATCACCGATCCGGCGCAGGCCAAGTCGCCCTGCAGCCCCACCCAAGGTGAAAAGCGCCCGGCCCACCGGCAAAGCCCGCGCAAAAACGCCGCTTCGCCCGACTGGTCCTGGGCCCGTGTCACCAGATCAGCGCAGAGCGCGCGGGCATCGCGCAACGGTTGCCCCGGTGACAGCCCCGCCGCCTCTGCCTGTCGCGACAGCGATACCAAAACCTGGCTTTGGCCCGCGTCCCCCACAACCGTGAACGGCAGATCGCCCATATCCCCCGCGCGCCGCAAAAGGCGTTCGGCCCCAAGCCGGGAAAACCAGACAGACAGGATACGACGGGCACACATGGTAGATTTTTGTTCACTTTTTGTTCTTTTTTGTGCTCACTATCGTGGTGATTCGAGTCCCCCTTCCCTTAAGATTTTGAGATGTTAAAGTCTTGGCATTTGCACTAGGATACATTCAATGACACCGATTACACGCTCGGCCCTCATGGCCAGTTTATGCCTTGCCCTTGCCACCGCCGCTCTGGCCCATTCCGGGGTGCGCAACCACGCCGTCATGATGCGAATGGAGGCGATGCTAAGTTCCAAGAAAGCGATTGATCGCCTCGTTTCGATGGTCAAAGGCCAGACCGCGTTTGATGCCACCGCTGCCAGCGCCGCGCAACAGGCTCTGACCACCCAGATGAAGGCCGCTCCCGATCTGTTTCGCGAGCAGCAGACCGACCCGAAATCAGAGGCGCGCCCGCTGATCTGGGAAAACTGGGACGACTTTGAGCGCAAGAGCAACAGCGCCTATCTGGCCAGTGCCGCGCTTGACACCCAAAGCCTTGAGGGCCTGCGCAGCACGCTGTTGAACCTCGGTTCACCTGTCTGGATTGCCATCAGGTTTACCGCGAAGGACGGCATTAATCGCTCAAAAACATCATGCCCACCACGTCGGATGCTGCGACGATATTGAATCCGCCACGCGCTTGCCGCATGGTTAGTCAAAATCAAACAAAAGGAACATTCAATGCGCACAAGAGCCGCTGTTGCCGTATCTGCCGGTCAGGCGATGGAGATCATGGAGGTGAACCTTG
>CBDTZA010000408.1:0-2611 GCA_965364785.1 uncultured Roseovarius sp.
CGATATTATCTGGCTTGAACGGCTGTTGCCGCTTGGCATCAAACTGGTGCAGCTGCGCATCAAGGACGCGCCCGAGAACGCGGTGCGCGCCGCCGTGATCAAGGCACAGGCGCTGTGCCGCACGCATGGCACGATCTTGGTAATCAATGACTATTGGCAGATCGCGATTGACGTGGGCTGTGACTGGATTCATCTCGGTCAGGAAGATCTTGATGACGCCGATATCGCCGCGATCCGGCGGGCAGGGCTCAAGCTGGGGCTAAGCACCCACGACCGGAAAGAGCTTGACCGCGCTTTGTCGTTTGAGCCCGATTACGTGGCGCTTGGGCCGGTCTATCCGACCATTCTGAAAAAGATGAAATGGCATCAACAGGGTCTGGAAAAGCTGACCGAGTGGAAGGCCGTGATCGGCGACATCCCCCTTGTGGCGATTGGCGGCATGTCCGTCGAACGCGCCGCTGGGGCGTTTGATGCGGGGGCCGATTGTGTGGCGGCAGTGACAGATATCACGCTTAATGACGCCCCCGAGGCGCGCGTGCGCCAATGGCTCAAGGCCACAACATGACCCGATATGCGCGCCAGATCTCTGTGCCTGAGTTTGGCCCTGAGGGGCAGGAAAGGCTGCGCGCGGCGCGGGTGCTTGTTGTGGGGGCCGGTGGGCTGGCCGCGCCGGCGCTGCAATACTTGGTGGGGGCCGGTATCGGACAGATCACGCTGGTGGATAATGACACCGTTGCGCTGAGCAATCTGCACCGACAGACCCTGTTTTATGAGGAAGATGTGGGGCAACCCAAGGCCGAGGTGGCCGCCCGCCATATGGCCGCGCTGAACCGCGATTGCCGGATCAAGCCGGTGGTTGAAAGGCTGGACCCCGCCAATGCCCGCGCGCTTTGCATGGGCAATAGCCTGGTTTTGGATTGCGCCGACAGTTTCGCAGCAAGCTATATCCTGTCCGATATCTGCGCCGCCCTGAACGTGCCGCTGATCAGTGCGTCAATCGTTGGCACGTCGGGCTATTGTGGCGGGTTTTGCGGCGGCGCGCCTACCTTGCGCGCGGTGTTCCCGGGCCTGCCGGATCGCCTTGGAAGTTGCGACACCGATGGCGTTTTAGGGCCAGCCGTGGGTGTGATCGGCGCGCTACAGGCACAGATGACTCTGGCAGTTTTGGCTGGAATAGAGCCTTCTCCGCTTGGTCAACTGATTAGCTTTGACGCTCTTGGCTGTCGCTTTGGCGGGTTCCGCTTTGATGGCGCGCCAGAGCCTGAAGACGGGTTTCACTTCATCGCCGCCACCGATATCCGCGCCAGTGACGCGCTAAGCGATTTGCGCGGCGCAGAAGAACCCGGCCCAACGCTTGACAGCGCCATTCGCCGCGCCGTTCCAGATTTCGACACCCCGCCACTGCCCGAGAATGGGCAACGCGCCGTTCTGGCCTGTCGGTCGGGCCTGCGCGCGTGGCAGGCCGCCACCCGTCTGCGCCAACATTGGCCCGGAGAGATTGCGCTGATCGCCCTTGGCGATGGCCCCAATGACACCCAAGGAGACGAATGAATGAAATATCTCGCGTTTTTGATCGCCCTTTTGGCGACCACCCCGGCCACGGCACAGGATCGCATGACCCTATTGCTTGATTGGTTTGTGAACCCCGATCATGGCCCGATTATTGTGGCGCAGGAACTTGGTTACTTCAAGGATGCCGATCTTGAGGTCGAGATCGTCGCCCCCGCCGACCCGAGCACTCCGCCCAAGATGGTGGCCGCCGGTCAGGCTGATCTTGCCATTTCCTATCAGCCACAGCTTCATATTCAGGTCGAAGGCGGCCTGCCGCTGCGCCGGGTTGGCACGTTGGTCGCGACGCCGCTTAACTGTCTTTTGGTTCTGAAAGACGGCCCGATCAAATCAAGCGCCGATCTTAAAGGGCGCAAGGTCGGCTTTTCGGTTGCCGGTGTCGAAGAGGTTCTGTTGTCCACCATTCTGGGGCAACATGGCCTGTCGCTGGACGATATCGAACTGGTTAACGTCAATTGGTCACTCTCGCCCTCGCTTATGTCGGGGCAGGTCGATGCGGTGATCGGCGCCTATCGCAATTTCGAGCTCAACCAGATGGAAATCGAAGGCGTGCCGGGCCGCTGTTTCTATATCGAGGAGGAGGGTATTCCGGCCTATGACGAGCTTATCTATGTGGCCAATCCCGAGACAATGAATGCCGACATGATCCGCCGTTTTCTCTTCGCCACCGAGCGGGCCACGCAATATATCGTCAACCACCCCGAAGAGAGCTGGGAGGTGTTCGCCAGCACCTCGGTCGAGCTGCGCGATGAGCTGAACGCGAAGGCCTGGGTTGATACCGTGCCGCGCTTTGCGCTGCGTCCCGCGGCGCTTGATCATGCCCGCTATACGCGGTTTGAAACCTTCCTTAAGGATACTGGAATGATTGAAGACTTCACGCCCGTTTCGGGGCTTGCCCTGGACCTGAGCGCAGAATGACCGGCGATTATGGTATCACCTTTCCCCGCCTGCGCGATGCGGCGGGAGAGGTCTGGCAGGAGTATACCCATCATGCCTTTGTCGAAGGGATTCGGGATGGATCGCTGCCGCGCAAGGCCTTCCT
>CBDTZA010000409.1:0-2597 GCA_965364785.1 uncultured Roseovarius sp.
AGCGAATACATCCCCTCTGGCCATTGCGGCGAGCGGCCCATCAGCACCCGGTTGCCGCGGGTGATCAGCATGATCACCACCGGGTCGGTGCGCGGGAAATGCGGCTTGCTGCAGGCTGGACATCTGCGTTGCCAGCCACCCTCGGTCATCTGGCTTCTGGCGCCGCAGGGGTCGGGCGTGAACGCCCAAACCATCCGCGCCGCCGTGGCCAGAGTTGGCGGGCATGCCACGCTGATCCGTGGCAACCCCTCCGCGGGTGTGTTCCAACCGCTATCGCCCGCGGTGGCGGCGCTTCAGGACGGGCTGCGCCTGAAGTTCGACCCAAAGCAAATTCTCAATCCCGGATTGATGACACAGGGACAGGCGGCCTGAGCGGCCAGCCGACCCCCTCGCCCTTTTGGGCCTGAAACCGCATAGATGGTGGCATAAAATGAAAACCGAATTCACCGCCGAGCAGCTTAAAGACCCTAAAATCACGCGCGCGAACGAGATTTTGCGCTCTTGCGTGCATTGCGGGTTCTGTACCGCCACCTGCCCCACCTATCAGGTGCTTGGCGACGAGCTTGATAGCCCGCGAGGTCGAATTTACCTGATCAAGGACATGCTCGAGAACAACCGCGTTCCGGATGCGAAAACGGTCAAACATATTGATCGCTGCCTGTCCTGTCTGGCCTGCATGACCACCTGCCCGTCGGGGGTGCATTACATGCATCTTATTGATCACGCACGCGAATATATAGAAGAGCGGTATAAGCGACCCATTGGGGATCGCGCCCTGCGCTGGATTCTGGCGCGTATTCTGCCCTATCCGACACGGTTTCGGCTGGCGCTTTTGGGGGCCAAGATCGGGCGGCCTTTTGCCCGGCTGATGCCCGATGCGCGGCTGCGCGCGATGCTGGAAATGGCGCCAAAACAAATCCCCCCCGTAAGCCGCAATGACGACCCGCAAAGCTTTGCCCCCCAAGGCGCACGCAAAAAGCGTGTGGCGCTGATGACCGGCTGTGCGCAAAAGGCGCTTAACACCGATATCAACGACGCCACGATCCGCCTTCTGACTCGGCTTGGCTGCGAGGTCGTGGTGGCCGAGGGCGCCGGATGCTGTGGCGCTCTGACCCATCACATGGGCAAATCCGATGAAAGCCACCGCACCGCCGCCAAGAATATCCGCGCTTGGGCGCGCGAGATGGATGGCGACGGGCTTGATGCGATTGTGATCAACACATCCGGCTGTGGCACCACGGTCAAGGATTATGGACATATGTTCCGCCATGACGCCTTGGCGGACGATGCCGCGCGGGTGTCAGAAATTGCGATGGATGTCTCAGAGGTTCTGATGCAGCTTGACCTGCCCGAGGGCGGCGCGCCCGCGATGACTGTGGCTTATCACGCCGCCTGTTCGCTGCAACATGGCCAACAGATCAAGACCTTTCCCAAGGATCTGTTGAAACGCGCCGGATTTAGCGTGGTTGAACCGGCCGATAGTCACCTTTGCTGTGGCTCGGCGGGCACCTATAACCTGATGCAGCCGGAAATCTCAAAACAGCTCAAGGACCGCAAGGTACGCACGCTTGAGGCCAAGAACCCCGATGTGATCGCGGCCGGCAATATCGGCTGCATGATGCAGATCGGCTCTGCCACCGGGGTGCCGGTTGTGCATACTGTCGAGCTTTTGGATTGGGCCAGCGGCGGGCCGAAACCACCGGCGATGGATCGCGCAACGCAGGGCATGACAGGGGTTCCCATTCTGCGGTAATGCGCCCTATTTTGGCCCTAAACGCCTGTTAATCGGCAGGGGTTACACTCCCGGAGGGCCCATGCTGCGCACGATATCTCTGTCGCTGTCTATCTTGCTGTTTGCAAATGGCGTCTGGGCAAAGGATAGCCGCCTTGAGCGTTTGGATACCGGCGATGCCACCCGCCAGTGGGAGGCCGTTGGCCGCCTTGAACTGGCCGGCAAGGGGTTTTGCACCGGGGCGCTGGTGGCACCTGATCTGGTGCTGACGGCGGCGCATTGCCTTTATGACAAGGCCACCGGCGAACGGATTGATCCGGCGCGGATTGAATTCAAGGCCGGGTGGCGCAATGGGCGCGCTGCGGCCTATCGCTCTGTGCGGCGCGCGGTGACTCATCCCGAATATGACTTTGCCAATGGTGTGACCGCTGAAAGAGTGCGCAACGATGTGGCGCTTTTGGAACTGCATCACCCGATCAAAAACACCCGCGTGACCCCGTTTGAAACCGATGAACGCCCCCGCAAGGGCCAGCGGATAGGTGTTGTCAGCTATGGCGAGGACCGCTCTGAGGCGCCTTCGCTTCAGAACATTTGCGAGGTTTTGGCACGCCAGCAGGGCGTGTTGGTGATGTCATGTGATGTCATCTACGGCTCCTCCGGCGCGCCGATCTTTAGCTTTGAGGGCGGCACCCCGCGCATCGTGTCGGTGGTGTCGGCCATGGCCGAGGTTGACGGGCGCAAAGTGTCGCTTGGCACCCAGCTTGTTGATCCTCTGCGGGTGCTGCGCGCAGCACTTGATGCGGGTCAGGGTGTGTTTCAGGACGCCGCGCCAAAGATGTTTACCAGCGGTGCCGCCCGTCGCACT
>CBDTZA010000410.1:0-2581 GCA_965364785.1 uncultured Roseovarius sp.
CAGGTGGCCAGCGAAACACAGGAGGTACGCGACTGGTTGGCGACAGAAGGCGGCATGGCAATGACTGTCCCTGACAAGACCGACTTTGTTGCGGCAGCCAAAGGCGTGCAGGCAGATTTTGCTGAACAGCGCGGCCCTGATTTCGTTGAACTGGTCAAAGCAATTCAAGCTGCGGCTGAATAACAGGCGGATATTTTGAAGGGGGCTGTAACGGCCCTCTTTTAACATGCCCGCTTTGCCTCAACGCCAAAGGACCCTGCCATGAAAGCCCTCAAATGGCTGGAACGAAACATCGAAGAACTGATCTGCTGCAGCTGTCTTGCAATCATCGCCACAGCGGTATTTGCTCAAGTGATTGCGCGCTATGTCTTTGAAGTTGCGTTGCATTGGACCGAAGAAACGGCCTCCATCGCGATGGTCTGGGCGGTTTACACAGGCGCGTCACTTTGCGTTCGCGAACGGTTTCACATCCGCATTCTCGTCGGGGTACATGCTTTGCCAACGCGGTTTGGCCGCTTTGTCATTTTCACATCTGACGCGCTTTGGGCGTTCTTTTGTATCTTCATGCTGCGGGTCAGCTGGGATTACCTCTATATCTTCTGGCGCTTTACCGAGACATCACCAAGCCTCGGAATTGATCAGTTTTACCCGCAATCGATTTTGATTATTGGCTACGGGTTGATGCTGATCCGGCTGATACAGACCTATATCCAGTGGTATCGCGATGGTGCCGAAGGCTTGCCCGGTATGTTGGCCGAAACCGGCGATTTGCCGGATGATGAGGCCCACATATGAGCCCCCTCGCGATTCTGTCCATTTGCTTTGTGGTGCTGACGATCATGGGCATCCCGTTGTTTGTGGCAGTGGGCCTGACCACGGCGCTGGCCCTCTATATCATCGAAATTCCATATACCCTGATGGCGCAGACTGGTTACGGCAGTCTTACACCATTCCCGCTCCTGACAATCCCGCTTTTTGTATTGGCCGGACGGTTGATGGAGGTGGGCGGCATGGCCAACCGGATGATTGCCATCGCGACCAATCTGGTTGGTGCCTATCGCGGTTCTATGGGGCTGGTGACGGTCTTTGCCTGCATGTTGTTCGCGGCCCTCTCGGGGTCTGGCCCTGCGACGACGGCGGCCATCGGATCGGTCGCAGTGCCCGCGATGAAGCGCGAGGGGTATGATGTGCCGTTCGCCGCTGCGATCACGGCAAGTGCGGGTGCCTTGGGAAGCCTAATTCCGCCTTCAAACCTGCTGATTATCTATGGTCTGGTGTCTGAAACCTCGATACCGCGGTTGTTCCTTGCGGGGTTGCTTCCCGGCCTCATGGTCACGACCTTGTTGATGATCACGACCTATATTATCGCACGCCGAAAGGGTTATGGCGGCAATGGTGATCCGTTCTCATGGGGGCCGTTCCTTAGGGCGTCTTGGGACGGTAAATGGTCCATCGGTGCGCCGGTGCTCATTCTGGGTGGTATCTATGGCGGCATTTTCACCCCGACCGAAGCTGCGGGTGTGGCGGTGTTTTATTCCCTGTTTGTCGGGCTGTTCATCTACCGCGAACTAACGGTGAAAAAAGTCATCGACGCGCTGCGCTTCACCGCATTGTTGACCGGTATCCTGATCCTGCTGACACCCACGCTGGCCTTTGGTCAGTTAACCGCCTTTTACGATGTGCCTGCCGCCGTCCAAGAGGGCATTACCGCGCTTACCCAGAACAAATTTCTGGTGCTGCTGTTGATCGGTGCCTTCTATATTTTCATCGGCACATTCATGGAATCATTGGCGCAGATAGTGCTCTTCACCGCCGTGTTCCTGCCTTTGGCAAAATCGTTGGGGGTTGATCCGGTGATGTTCGGCATCTTTACCGTGATCACTTGCGAGATCGGATTTCTGACCCCGCCACTTGGTGCAAACCTGACGGTTGCCGCGCGCATTTCAGGGATATCAATGGAGCGGATATCGGTTGCGGTATTGCCTTTCATCGGGGCTTATATCATCGGCCTGCTGATCCTGATCGCCTTCCCCGAGATCGCTGTGATCCTGCCCAACTGGCTTTATGGCCCTGCATTATAAGGAACATCCAACATGTTTGATCTGATCCTCAAAGGCGGTGAAATCTTTGACGGGACAGGGGCCGAGAGTTTTATCGGCGATGTTGGGATCAAAGATGGGCGGATTGTCGAGGTGGCCCCATCAGGCCAGATCAACATGAGCCGCGCAGCAGAAGTCATTGATGTGGCGGGTCTTACCGTCGCCCCCGGTTTTGTGGACATGCACACCCATTCCGATTTCACGCTTATCGCGGATGGACGGGCCGAAAGTCAGGTCCATCAGGGTGTTACAACCGAAGTCATCGGACAATGCGGCATTTCCTGCGCACCAGTGGTGTCGCATGACGCGATCAAGGCGGTGGCACCGTGGCATACCGAAGGCACCGGGCACGCCACATGGCACGGCTTTGGTGAATACCTTGATGTGTTGAACGCCACTGATCTGGGTGTGAATGTGATGGCGTTTGTCGGTCACGGCACCATCCACCGTGCGATTGTTGGTGGCGAATTGCGCGCGGGCGA
>CBDTZA010000411.1:0-2580 GCA_965364785.1 uncultured Roseovarius sp.
GCGCACGCGACACATCGCCCAGATCGCTGCGCAACGGCAGCATGAGCAGCGTGCCGGTCAGTTCCGGGCGACCGACGCCGCCCTTGCTGCGCAACTCAAGGCTCAGGGTCGCAGGACGGTCAAACACATCCACCAGTTTAAGCGCGAATGCGTCGCGGTCTGCGGGGGTGATGAAACTGCTGATCGGCATGCCGCGCACCTCCATCCCCATGAGATCGCTCAGATGCATGCCCGCGATCCGCAACCGGGTGACACCCGGTGCAATCCGCTCGGCGATGAAGGCGTTGGACAAGAGCGGCTCGATCCGGCGCGGGTCGATATCAGAGCGGCGCGGCACGTCATGGCCCTTGCGCATGCTGTTCCAATAGGCGCGAAAGGCGCGCATATGTTCGGCCTGCCGGGCGGTTTCACTGCCGGGGCGCGTGGTGACCACTGAACTGATTACGTCGTCCTGCATCTTTCAAAACCTTCTTTAAACTTTGTTGTCCATCTTATGCGACGGTCACTGGTTTGCCTTAATTCGGGCATGACCCACCGTACTGTGACTTTAATTTGCCACATTTGTGCCCAGATTTGTCTAAAAATCATCGTGATTGGTTAACTTCCTCGAAAGACTTTGGTGCCACCGGGCGCTTGCCAGCCGCAAGACCAGTGGCTAGGACAGGACAACACCCCCATGAAGGAGCCGCCCGTTGATGCTATATTCCATGACAGCCTTTGCCGCCGCCAAGGGGGATCTTGAGGGTCAAAGCTGGGCCTGGGAAGTGCGCAGCGTGAACGGCAAGGGGCTTGATCTGCGCCTGCGGGTGCCCGACTGGATCGAAGGGCTTGAGGTGGGGGTGCGCGCGCGGCTGAGCAAGGCGGTGGCGCGCGGCAATGTCTCGCTGACCCTGCGGGTGCAGAGCGAAGACCGCAGCGGCGCGCTTACCCTCAACGCGGCGATGCTTGAGGATGTGCTTGTGGCCATGGCCGGGATCGAGACCCGCGCGATGGATTGTGGCCTGTCGCTGGCGCCGGCCAATGCCGCCGATATTCTGGCCCTGCGCGGTGTACTTGAAACCGGAGGCAGCGCGCAGGATACTGGCGCGCTTTGCCGCGCGCTTATGGCCGATTTCGAGGGCGTGCTGGAAAGTTTCCTTGAGATGCGGCGCGCCGAAGGGACCGCCCTGGCGCAGGTTCTGAGCGCCCAGCTTGACCAGATTGAGGCGCTGACCGAGCAGGCGGCAGAGGTCGCCGCGGTGCGCACGGATGATCTGTCGCAAAGTTTTCGCGCCGCCCTGGCGCGGGTGATGGAGGCGGCCAGCGGCGCCGATGAGGGGCGCGTGGCGCAAGAGCTTGCGATGATGGCCGTCAAGCTTGATGTGACCGAGGAAATCGACCGCCTGCGCGCCCATGTGGGGGCGGCGCGTGAATTGATCACCCAGGGCTCGCCGGTGGGTCGCAAACTTGATTTTCTCAGTCAGGAATTCAACCGTGAGGCCAACACGCTATGCTCGAAGGCGCAGAACACCGGGTTGACGCGCATCGGGCTTGGCCTCAAAACCGTGATCGATCAGATGCGTGAACAGGTGCAGAATGTCGAATGATCTGCGGCTGGTGTACCGTGAGGCGGCGCTGAATTTGAGTATTTTTGGAACGATGAAAGCCAGGGCATGACAGCCGTGATGCCAAACGGGAAAGAGAGTGCAATGAGTGATCGCCGGGGCCTTTTGATTATCCTTTCTTCGCCCTCGGGCGCGGGTAAATCCACCCTGTCACAGCGGCTTCGGGCCTGGGATCCGACGATTTCGTTTTCGGTTTCGGCCACCACGCGCACGCCCCGCGAAGGCGAGGTTGAGGGGCAGGATTACTTTTTCCTGACCCAGGATCAGTTCAAGCGCGATGTCGCGGCCGGTGACATGCTTGAGCATGCGCATGTGTTTGGCAATTTCTATGGCTCGCCCAAGGGTGCGGTGCAGGGCGCGATCGAGAACGGGCGCGATGTGTTGTTTGACATCGACTGGCAGGGCGCGCAGCAAATCCGCAACTCGGCCCTTGGCGCGCACACGCTGTCGATCTTTCTGCTGCCACCGTCGATCAGCGAATTGCACCGCCGCCTTGAAACCCGCGGTCAGGACAGCGACGAGGTGATTGCCAAGCGGATGGAAAAAAGCTGGGATGAGATCAGCCATTGGGATGGGTATGATTTCGTGCTGATCAATGACGATCTGGACGCCACCGAGCGCAAGTTGATCACGATCATCGAAGCCACCCGCCTGCGCCGCAGCCAGGAGCCGGGGCTGACCGCCCATGTGCGCCGATTGCAAACCGAGTTCGAGGAGACACTATGACCCTTTATGCCCTTGATGGCCGCGCGCCGCAAACCCCCGAGGATGGCGATTTCTGGGTGGCGCCGGATGCCAATGTGATTGGCAATGTGGTGCTGGAAACCGCGACGTCGGTCTGGTTTGGCGTCACCTTGCGCGGCGACAATGAGGTGATCCATATCGGCGCGGGCAGCAATGTGCAGGACAACACCGTGATGCACACCGATCCTGGCTATCCCCTGACCATTGGGGCCGGTTGTACCATCGGGCATAA
>CBDTZA010000412.1:0-2577 GCA_965364785.1 uncultured Roseovarius sp.
GCCACGGACGATCGGCTTGATGATCGTTCTGACTGTCTTTCTGCGTCTGCGACATGATGGGGCCTCGTGAATCAGTTTGCGCAATTTTCTTACGTGCCGCTTCGTTTATATGCAATAAAATGGCGCTGTCAATTCGCTGCATTGCGGCATGACCCCATTTAAACGGGCATTTACGCGAGGGGCAAACCCTGCTTTGCTGCGCGCATGGGGAATGTGGTGGAAATGCCCGTTTGGGCGCTAATCTTGCTTATTGCTTTTGCAGGCGTGACATTCGCCTCGCATTTTCTGTTTCCATCAGTGCGCTGGTTTTTCCGACGCCGGATGGAAAAGGTGGTGGCGCGCCTCAACACAAAGCTTGAACGCCCGATAGAGCCGTTCAAGCTGGCGCGCCGCTATGACATGATCCAGCGGTTGATCTATGACCCTGAGGTAAGCCGCGCGATTGTCGCCCATGCCAAGGCCGAAGGCGTGCCCGAGAACGTCGCCTTTGAAAAGGCCCGCCGCTATGCCCGCGAGATCGTGCCAAGCTTTAGCGCCAGTGCCTATTTCGGCTTTGCAATCCGCGCTGCCAAATGGCTGAGCTGGTCACTATACCGCGTCCGGCTTGGCCATTTTGACGCCGCCGCCCTGAGTGCGGTGGATAAACAGGCGACGGTGGTCTTTGTGATGAACCACCGCAGCAACATGGATTACGTGTTGGTGACCTGGCTGGCGGCGGAACGCTCGGCGCTTAGCTATGCGGTGGGCGAATGGGCGCGGGTCTGGCCGCTTAGCCGGTTGATCAAGGCGATGGGGGCGTATTTTATCCGCCGCAAATCGCGGGGTGACCTCTATCGCAGGGTTTTGGCGCGTTATGTCGGCATGGCCACCGATGGCGGCGTGACTCAGGCGATGTTCCCCGAAGGCGGGCTAAGCGTTGATGGCGCGCTCGCCCCGCCCAAGCTTGGGCTGTTGAAATATCTGGTCGAAGAACGCACTCCGGGCGGGCGCGACGTGGTCTTTGTGCCGGTCGCTCTTAATTATGACCGGGTGTTCGAGGATCGCCTTTTGGTGGCGGCGGGACAGGCCGGCGGGCGCAAGTTCCCCGCGCGCATCAGTGTGATCGGGCGCTTTATCCTCAAGCAAATCTGGCTGCGCCTGCGCGGGCGCTATCATCGGCATGGCTATGCGGCGGTCAGTTTTGGCGCGCCGCTTTCTCTGACCGGGTTTGAGCGTGATCATCCGCGCGCCGGGATCGAAGGGCTGGCACAGATCTTGATGGAGCGAATCGGACAAGAGGTGCCGGTGCTGCCTGTGCCGCTTGTGGCGCGGGCGATGTTGCAGGCCAAAGCACCTCTGAGCATGGCCGAGCTAAAGAAAAACGTGGCCACCATGGCGGCGGATTTGCGCAACGCCTATCTGCACCTGCCGCGCGGTGACATCGGCTATGCTGCGCGGTTTGGTCTTGCGGTTCTGCTCAAGCGGGAGATGGTAAAAGAGGTCGATGGCCTGCTGTCGGTGGTCGAGCAGGAGCGACCGATTGTTGAATTCTACGCGGCCTCGATCGCCCATCTTTTTCGCGATTGCAGCGCGGACTCGCGGTAATTTCTGCACGCGCTCGGTCATAAAGTTACAAAAATACACCCTTGGGCATTGCATTATTGCGTATCGACGGATATTTCAGGGTCAGAGACGCGCGATTCTGCGTCGCGGCAATTTTGTGACAGGAGGCTGATCATGGCTTTGGATACAGAACCGGGTATTGCGCCCTACGAGGCCCCCGAAAAAGACCTGTACGAGGTCGGTGAAATGCCCCCGCTGGGCTATGTCCCCAAGCAGATGTATGCTTGGGCCATTCGGCGCGAGCGCCACGGCGAGCCCGATAAAAGCTTTCAGGTCGAGGTGGTCGATACCCCCGTTCTGGACAGCCACGAAGTGCTTGTTCTGGTGATGGCGGCGGGTGTTAACTATAACGGTGTCTGGGCCGGTCTTGGTGTCCCGATCAGCCCGTTTGACAGCCATGGCGCCGATTATCACATCGCTGGTTCGGATGCCTCTGGCATTGTCTGGGCCGTGGGGGACAGGGTCAAGAACTGGAAGGTTGGCGACGAGGTTGTCATCCATTGCAACCAGGATGATGGCAACGACGAGGAATGCAACGGCGGCGATCCGATGTTTTCGCCCAGCCAGCGGATCTGGGGCTATGAAACCCCCGATGGATCGTTTGCCCAATTCACCAACGTACAGGCGCAACAGCTTTTGCCGCGTCCCAAGCATCTGACATGGGAAGAATCGGCGTGCTACACGCTGACGCTGGCCACCGCCTATCGGATGCTGTTCGGTCATCACCCGCACGAGCTTAAGCCCGGTCAGAACGTTCTGGTCTGGGGCGCCTCGGGGGGGCTTGGGTCGTTCGCGATTCAGCTTATCAATGCGGCGGGCGGCAATGCCATCGGCGTGATCTCGGACGAAGACAAGCGCCAGTTCGTCATGGATCTGGGCGCCAAGGGCGTGATCAACCGCAAGGATTTCACCTGCTGGGGCCAGTTGCCCACGGTGAACACGCCCGAATACGTCACATGGTTCAAGGAAGCCCGC
>CBDTZA010000413.1:0-2562 GCA_965364785.1 uncultured Roseovarius sp.
AAGCGCCGTGGTCTTCACCGCCGACAGCCTGATGGCGCTTGGCTGTGGCCGGGTGTTTGAGGGCACGATGGCGCAAATGTATGAAAGCCTGTGCAAGCTGGCCGCGCTGCCGCCCGAAACCGCCATCTGCTCAGGGCACGAATACACCCAGGCCAACGCAAAATTCGCCCTGAGCGTTGACCCGGACAATCCGGCACTTATATCAAGAGCCAAGGCGATCGACGCCGCGCGCGCCGCAGGCCAACCCACCGTCCCCTCAACCCTGGCCGAAGAACTGGCCACCAACCCCTTTTTGCGCGCCACCGATCCGGGCGTTCAGGCCAACCTTGGCATGACCGGGCAAGACCCTGCCCGCGTCTTTGCCGAAATTCGGACCCTAAAAGACCGCTTTTGAACGGTATTGTGATCAAAAAACCAGCCGGCATAACGAAAAGTGAGCCGGTTTTACAAAAAAAGCCTTGAAGCGTGGCCTCTATCGACCAAACTTTAAGACTATGAGGCCAAGGATGGGGTGATACCGCCCCACCCCAGATCAGAAGGAGCACTTGTCGTGCCTTCATTCTCGAACACGCTGGAACAGGCAATTCATGCCGCATTAGCGCTGGCCAATGCGCGCAAGCATGAATTCGCCACATTGGAACACCTGTTGCTCGCCCTGGTGGACGAGCCGGACGCGTCGCGCGTCATGAAGGCCTGTAGCGTCGACACCGAAGAATTACGCACCACTCTGGTGGAATTCATCGACGACGACCTTGCCAATCTGGTGACCGATATCGACGGATCAGAGGCCGTGCCGACCGCCGCCTTCCAGCGCGTCATCCAACGCGCCGCGATCCATGTGCAATCCTCGGGGCGCACCGAAGTGACCGGGGCCAATGTTTTGGTCGCGATCTTTGCCGAACGCGAATCCAACGCCGCCTATTTCCTGCAGGAGCAGGATATGACGCGCTATGATGCGGTGAACTTTATCGCCCACGGCGTTGCCAAAGACCCCGCATACGGCGAATCCCGCCCCCTGAGCGGGGCGGCCAACATGGATGACGAGGGCGCCAAGACCCATGACGACTCCGATGCGGTTGAGGCGGGTGAATCTGCACTTGCGAAATACTGTGTCGATCTGAATGAAAAGGCGCGCGCGGGCGATATCGACCCGCTGATCGGTCGCGATTCAGAGGTCGAGCGCTGCATTCAGGTGCTGTGCCGCCGCCGTAAGAACAACCCGCTTTTGGTGGGTGATCCCGGTGTTGGCAAAACCGCCATCGCCGAAGGCCTCGCGCACAAGATCGTCATGGGCGAGATCCCGGACGTGTTGTCGCGCACCACGATCTTTTCGCTCGATATGGGCGCGCTTCTGGCCGGAACCCGCTATCGCGGCGATTTTGAAGAGCGGCTCAAGGCGGTTGTGACCGAGTTGGAAAAACACCCCGACGCGGTGCTCTTCATCGACGAGATTCACACCGTGATCGGCGCCGGTGCCACATCCGGCGGGGCGATGGATGCCTCGAACCTGCTCAAGCCCGCATTGCAGGGCGGCAAGCTGCGCTGCATGGGGTCGACCACCTTCAAGGAATTCCGCCAGCATTTTGAAAAGGACCGCGCCCTGGCGCGCCGCTTCCAGAAAATCGACGTGGCCGAGCCCACAGTCGAAGATACGGTGAAGATTCTCAAAGGCCTCAAGCCCTATTTCGAGGATCACCACCACGTCAAATATACCAATGACGCCATCCGCTCTGCGGTGGATCTGTCGGCGCGCTATATCAATGACCGCAAGCTGCCCGACAAGGCGATTGACGTGATTGACGAGGCGGGTGCGGCGCAACATCTTGTCGCCGCCTCGAAACGGCGCAAAAGCATCGGCGTGAAAGAGATCGAAGACGTGGTCGCCAAAATCGCCCGCATCCCACCCAAGAACGTCAGCAAGAACGACGCCGAGGTTCTTAAGGATCTCGAGGCTGGCCTCAAGCGCGTGGTGTTCGGACAAGATACCGCGATCGAGGCGCTGTCTTCGGCGATCAAGCTGTCGCGCGCGGGTCTGCGCGAGCCGGAAAAACCGATCGGCAATTACCTTTTCGCCGGCCCCACCGGTGTGGGTAAAACCGAAGTGGCCAAACAGCTGGCAGAGTCCCTTGGCGTGGAACTCTTGCGGTTTGACATGTCGGAATACATGGAAAAGCACGCGGTCTCGCGTCTGATCGGCGCGCCTCCGGGCTATGTCGGCTTTGATCAGGGTGGCCTTCTGACCGATGGCGTTGATCAGCATCCCCATTGCGTGTTGCTGCTGGACGAGATCGAAAAGGCGCATCCCGACGTGTTCAACATCCTTTTGCAGGTGATGGATCACGGCACGCTGACCGACCACAACGGCCGCACCGTCGATTTTCGCAACGTGGTTCTGATCATGACCTCGAATGCGGGGGCCTCCGAACAGGCGAAATCCGCCATTGGCTTTGGTCGCGACCGCCGCGAGGGCGAAGATACCGCCGCGATCGAGCGCACCTTTACGCCCGAGTTCCGCAACCGTCTGGATGCGGTTATTTCCTTCGGCACCCTGCCCAAAGAGGT
>CBDTZA010000414.1:0-2552 GCA_965364785.1 uncultured Roseovarius sp.
CGGGGTAACATAAGCGCGGCCAAATTCGGCGGTGCCATGGCCACGTTCAACCTTGCCGCCCAGCATCTGCATCATCACCTGCTGGCCGTAACAAATACCAAGAACCGGCACGCCCAGATCAAACACACTGGCGGGTGGGCGCGGCGAGCCGTCGTCAATCACGCTGCACGGGCCCCCCGACAGGATCACGGCCTTTGGCGCGAACTCTGTCAGGAACGCGTCGCTGACCTTCTGATAGGGGTGGATTTCACAATAGACATTCAGCTCTCGCAGGCGACGCGCGATCAGCTGCGTCACCTGACTGCCAAAGTCTATAATCAAGAGGCGGTCATGGGATATCTGGCTCATGATCGCCTCGTATAACGCACCCGCGTTTTGCGCAAGAGAAAGCCGCGCTTCACCAGCTATAGGACAGGCCGGTTGCGATCTCATGCTGGCGCATTCTGATGCGCACAGGCTGGGCAACGCCGGTCAGCGCCGGATTGGAGCCGGTGATGCTGTTGGAAAAGGCATGGGTATAGGCGAAGGTAAATCCCCAACGGTCGTTGATCTTGTAGCTGCCGCCAAACGAGGCATGCCATTGCGGAGTGGCGGGGGCGATGGTGTTGATCACCACCTCGTCGCTATTGGTGAATTTGGTGGAATAACTGATGCCTGTGCGCAGCGTCAGGCGCTCGCTTTGGCGATAGATTGCGGCGAAGCGCACAACATCGACATCCTTCCAGCCAAAGCCCACGCCATTGCTCGCGCCAAGCGGACCACCCGGAGGGGCGCTTGTATTGGCGATGGCGTTCACGCTGCCGTAATAAATCCGCTGGTATTCACCCGTGATCGTCAATTTAGGCAGTTGCGCGGGCGTATAGGCCGCCCCAAGCGTCAGCATGGCCGGCACGTCGAAATCACCACCACCGGCAAACAAACCGCTATATTTGTCAAACGACGACATCTGGATGCGGTTGCGATAGGCCGCGCCAATGGTCCATTGCGGGCTTGCCTCGTACATAAGCCCGAGATTAAAGCCCAAGCCCGTGGACCAGTCATGCTCGCGATTGGTGACATTGCCGGGGGCAATCGAAAGGCCCGAAAACGCCTCAAGCCCGGTGGCCTTGAACCGCTGCACCGCGAGGATCGGCGCGATGCCAAGGGTCAGACGGTCGCTGACCTTGCGGGCATAGTTCACGGTGACAAAGGCCTGTTCCAGATTGACACCCAAAGGCGCCGATCCGGCCCCGAGGCCGGAAAAGAAATTGGTCTTGTATTCGGTATTCATCCCGCCATTGGCAAAGACGAAAACCCCAAGCGATGAGCGGTCATCAAGCGCCCAGTTGACCCCGCCGCAGGGGATCAGAAAGACGTCATTGTCACTCTTGAACTTGCCGGGGGTGAGAGGGCCGCCCGGCTGGATTTTCACATCACGGTTGGGGGCAAAGGTCGTGAGGCAGAACCCCGCGCTATTGCCGACCTTGACCCCGGTGGCGGGGTTCTGCGCCATGCCAAGAACGCCGGTGGGCACAGCCACGCCAGCCCCCGCCATGCCCTTGGACTGGCCGCATAGCCATTGGCAAAATATCCGTTGGTCGCAAATGCGGGGGCGCTCGAAAGGCAAAGCCCCAGCACGGCACTGGCTTTGGCCGCGCGGTTGATCATGGACTTTATCGTCTTGTCCCCCAGACAGGTTCATTTTTTGCTCATACTTCGAATTCTGGGCAGGTCCGCCAGCCCTATACCCGTATAGGGGCAAAGAAACTCAAGCTGCTGCGGAATCATCACATAGGAATGCGCGAATTTCACAGGGCCCTGCGCGATCGAGGTTGGGGGAATGTCGCTTTTTCCCCGCATTCGCCGGAATCCTCTCGTGGCGCTGCGGGGTGAAACGGTATGACGGGGCAACCCCTGCCGGACCGGTGGGCGATTTGGCGTTAGCAATTGACCATATAAAGGGTGCAATCATGGCAGAAGCAGAAGCAACCAGCAGACGGACACGGGGTGGCGGCGGGGCCGCGCGTCGTGCCGAACGCACCGCTGTCAGCATCGAGACCGCGCGTTATATCGAGCGCAACATTCCAAATTTTGATATTCTGAGCGAAGAGGCGCTTGAGATCATCGAGGCCAATGCCGACACCATCCTTGAAGAGGTCGGCGTGAACTTTCTCGACAATCCCGCGGCTTTGCAACTGTGGCGCGATGCCGGCGCGGATGTCGAGGGCGAGCGGGTGCGCATTCCGCGCGGCCTTGCGCGCAAGCTCTGCTCGACGGCGCCCTCGCGGATCACCCAGCACGCCCGCAACCCAGAGCGTACTGTCGAAATCGGCGGCAAGTCGCTTGTGCTTGCGCCGGTCTATGGCCCGCCCTTCGTGCGCGATATGGATGGCGGTCGCCGCTATGCCACAATGGATGATTTCCGCAAATTCGTGCGCCTTGGCTATATGTCGAAATGGCTTCACCATTCTGGCGGCACCGTCTGCGAACCCACCGATGTGCCGGTGAACAAGCGCCACCTTGATATGCTGCATGCCCATATGACCCTCTCGGACAAGCCGTTCATGGGCTCG